>NZ_JAWNFK010000072.1:0-274 GCF_034107965.1 Enterobacter sp. 61D5 | reverse complement strand
CCTTTAATGGTCGACCTGATGTGCTGTTTGCCGACGAACCCTCCGGCAACCTTGACCGCCAGACGGGCGATAAAATTGCCGACCTGCTGTTTTCCCTCAACCGTGAACATGGCACCACGTTGATTATGGTGACCCACGACCTGCAACTGGCGGCACGCTGCGACCGCTGCTTACGGCTGGTGAACGGGCAGTTGCAGGAGGAAGCATGATTGCACGTTGGTTCTGGCGCGAATGGCGTTCGCCGTCGCTATTAATTGTCTGGCTGGCGCTAAGC
>NZ_JAWNFK010000071.1:0-273 GCF_034107965.1 Enterobacter sp. 61D5 | reverse complement strand
CATGGAACCAGCTCATCGCACGCCACGATATGTTGCGTATGGTGGTTGATGCCGACGGGCAGCAGCGAATCCTGGCGACAACGCCGGAGTATCACATCCCGCGTGACGATCTGCGCGCGCTTTCCCCGGAAGAACAGCGCATCGCGCTGGAAACACGGCGGCATGAACTGAGCTATCGCGTTTTGCCTGCCGACCAGTGGCCTCTTTTTGAGCTGGTGGTCAGCGAAATCGACGATTGCCATTACCGTCTGCATATGAACCTCGACCTTTTGC
>NZ_JAWNFK010000070.1:0-256 GCF_034107965.1 Enterobacter sp. 61D5 | reverse complement strand
GGTTAGTATGGGACTTAAGTGGACCGATAGCCGCGAAATTGGCGAAGCACTGTACGATGCGTATCCCGATCTTGATCCGAAAACGGTTCGATTCACCGATATGCATCAGTGGATTTGCGATCTGGAAGATTTCGACGACGACCCGCAGGCATCCAACGAGAAAATCCTCGAAGCGATTTTGTTAGTCTGGCTGGACGAGGCCGAATAATTTCCGCGTCATGCTTCACGCCGCAGATGCGTTGGCTGCGCTCGTTCA
>NZ_JAWNFK010000069.1:0-421 GCF_034107965.1 Enterobacter sp. 61D5 | reverse complement strand
TGGGTTTCTCATCGTGAGTTACCGGTTCAATATTCCAGACAGACTCGCGGTTCATTTAAGCATCCATGCCCGCCCTGAACTCCGGGCACACCGTAAGTAAAATCAGCCACCCACAGCTGGTCAGGTCGTTCTGCCACGAACTGACGGTTTACGCGGTCGCCTGCGGCAACGGCTTTCCGGCTGATGGTCGTACGGACCTTTTTACCCCGGAGAACACCGGCAAGTCCCATAACCGCCATGAGACGTGCCACAGTGCATCTGGCCACTCTGATACCTTCCCGTAACAACTGACGCCAGACTTTACGCACACCGTATACCTTGTGATTTTCATCGTATACGCGCTGTATCTCTTTCTTCAGCCAGTCATCGCGCTGCGCACGGGCACTGCGTTTATCCGGATGATGTCGCTGTTGCTGACAGT
>NZ_JAWNFK010000068.1:0-464 GCF_034107965.1 Enterobacter sp. 61D5 | reverse complement strand
CACGCTCACCTGCTCTACGCACTCAACATCGCCGTGAGAACCGCGCCTGATGCCTCGGTTAAGGCGCTGAAATATGCCGCAGCGGTTGAACGTTCGCTGTGTGAGAAACTTTGTGCGGATGTGAACTACAGCGGCCTGATTTGCAAAAATCCGTTCCACCTGGAATGGCTGGTGATGGAGTGGCGCGAGGAAGCCTATACCCTCGATGAACTGGCTGATTATCTCGATTTGAGCGCCTCAGCGCGCCGTAGCATCGATAAACATTACGGGATGGGGCGAAACTGCCACCTGTTCGAAATGACGCGCAAATGGGCTTACAGGGCGATTCGTCAGGGCTGGCCTGAATTCTCACAGTGGCTTGATGCCGTGATTCAGCGTGTCGAAATGTACAACGCATCGCTTCCTGTTCCGCTTTCACCAGCTGAATGCCGGGCTATTGGCAGGAGCATTGCGAAATACACGCA
>NZ_JAWNFK010000067.1:0-300 GCF_034107965.1 Enterobacter sp. 61D5 | reverse complement strand
CCCCCCCCGCCCCCCCCGCCCCCCCCCCCCACCACCCCCCCCGCCGTGGGGCGCGCCCCCCGCGGGCTTCCCGGGGGGGGGGGGGGGGGGGGGGGCGGGGGGCCCCCCCCCCCGCCGCGGGGGGGTGTTTTTATTGCGCCTCCCGCGGGCTTGGCTAATCTGTCCGTTATTTTTTTGGCCCTTTTCAACACGCCCCCCCGGCGCCCCCCCCCCGCCCTCCCCGTAGGTCCACTGCCCCCCACCCCCCCTCCCCCCCCCCCCCCCCCCCCCCCCACCACCCCTCCCGCCCCCCCCCCCCCC
>NZ_JAWNFK010000066.1:0-322 GCF_034107965.1 Enterobacter sp. 61D5 | reverse complement strand
TGGTTGCTGTACTCCGGCACGCTTAACGATCTCTCACTAATGAAAGAATACGCCAACCGTCAGGATGTGTTTGACGACGCGCTGGCACAACATCTGACGTTGCTGTTTGGTGCGGTGCTGCCTGCGTTAGTGATTGGTGTGCCGTTGGGCATCTGGTGCTACTTTTCCACTGCTCGGCAGGGGGCAATTTTTTCTCTGCTCAATGTCATTCAGACCGTGCCTTCGGTGGCGCTCTTTGGCCTGTTGATTGCGCCGCTTGCCGCGCTGGTGACGGCCTTTCCGTGGCTGGGGAAGCTCGGCATAGCAGGAACCGGAATGACAC
>NZ_JAWNFK010000065.1:0-249 GCF_034107965.1 Enterobacter sp. 61D5 | reverse complement strand
ATCCCACCCACGCCGAGGATAGGCAGTATCGCAACCGCCAACACGATGATCCCCATCCCGCCAAACCATTGCAGCATCTGGCGATAAAAGAGGATGGCGTGAGGGAGCGAATCCAGCCCCACCAGCGTAGTGGCTCCCGTAGTGGTCAGGCCAGAGAAAGATTCAAAAAACGCATCGGTAATCGTGAGGTTCGGGCTTTCCGAGAAGATAAAAGGGAGCGCACCGACGCTACCCAGCACGGTCCAGAAC
>NZ_JAWNFK010000064.1:0-208 GCF_034107965.1 Enterobacter sp. 61D5 | reverse complement strand
CCCCCCCCCCCACACCCCCCCCCCTCCCATTCACAAAACACCAAAAAACCCCCCCCCCCCCCCCCCCCCGCCCCCCCCCCCCCCCCCCACCCCCGCCGGGGCGGCCCCCCCCCCCCCCCCCCACCCCCCCCGCCGCCCCGCCCCCCCCCCCCCCCCCCCCCCCCGGGGGGGGGGGGGGGGGGGGCCCCCCCCCCCCCCCCCAGCCCGG
>NZ_JAWNFK010000063.1:0-299 GCF_034107965.1 Enterobacter sp. 61D5 | reverse complement strand
CCCCCCCCCCCCCCCCCCCCCCCCCCGGCGGCGCCCCCCCCCCCCCCCCGCCCGCCCCCCCCCCCCCCCGCCCCCCCCCCCCCCCCCCCCCCCCCCCCCCCCCCCCGCGCCCGCCCCCCCCCCCCCCCCCCCCCCCCCCCCCCCCCCGCCGCCGCGCCCCCCCCCGCCCCCCCCGCCCCGGGGCGCCGGCCCGCCCCCCCCCCCCCCCCCCCCCCCCCCCGCCCCCCCCCCCCCCCCCCCCCCCCCCCCCCCCCCCCCCCCCCCCCCCCCCCCCCCCCCCCCCCCCCCCCCCCCCCCCC
>NZ_JAWNFK010000061.1:0-242 GCF_034107965.1 Enterobacter sp. 61D5 | reverse complement strand
ACCGTCGCGCGTTACGCGGGGCCCCCCCCCAAAAAAACCCGGGTTTTTGCGTTTTTTTTGGCGTTTTGGGTGGGGCAAAACGGAATTAAAATGTAAAAAGGGGTTTTTTGGGGGGGGGGGGGCCCCGGGCGGGGGGGGCGGGGGGGGGCGGCCCGGGGGGTTAAAAGGGGAGACCCCCCCCCCGGGCGGGGGGGCCGGAGAAAAGCCGGGTTTTTGGGCCCCCCCCCCCCGGGGGGGGGGGG
>NZ_JAWNFK010000060.1:0-331 GCF_034107965.1 Enterobacter sp. 61D5 | reverse complement strand
CCCCCCCCCCCCCCCCCCCCCCCCCCCCCCCCCCCCCCCCCCCCCCCCCCCCCCCCCCCCCCCCCCCCCCCCCCCCCCCCCCCCCCCCCCCCCCCCCCCCCCCCCCCCCCCCCCCCCCCCCCCCCCCCCCCCCCCCCCCCCCCCCCCCCCCCCCCCCCCCCCCCCCCCCCCCCCCCCCCCCCCCCCCCCCCCCCCCCCCCCCCCCCCCCCCGCCCCCCCCCGCCCCCGCCCCCCCCCCCCCCCCGCCCCCCCGCCCGCCCGCGCCCCCCCCGCCCCCCCCCCCCCCCCCCCCCCCCCCCCCCCCCCCCCCCCCCCCCCCCCCCCCCACTCC
>NZ_JAWNFK010000059.1:0-337 GCF_034107965.1 Enterobacter sp. 61D5 | reverse complement strand
CCCACCCCCCCCCCCCCCCCCCCCCCCCCCCCCCCCCCCCCCCCCCCCCCCCCCCCCCCCCCCCCCCCCCCCCCCCCCCCCCCCCCCCCCCCCCCCCCCCCCCCCCCCCCCCCCCCCCCCGGCCCCCCCCCCCGCCCCCGCCCCCCCCCCCGTTCTCCCCCCCAACCCTGGGGCCCCCCCCCCCCCCCCCCAACCCCCCGGGGGGGGGCGCCCCCCCCAACCCCCCCCCCCGGGGGGGGCCCGCCCCCCCCAACCCCCCCCCCCCCCCGGGGGCGGGGGGGCGCCGCCCAAACCCCCCCCCCCCCCCCCCGGTGGGCCGCCCCCCCCGCCCCCCCCC
>NZ_JAWNFK010000058.1:0-317 GCF_034107965.1 Enterobacter sp. 61D5 | reverse complement strand
CCCCCCCCCCCCCCCCCCCCCCCCCCCCCCCGCCCGGCGCCGCGGCCCCCCCCCCCCGGCGCCCCCCCCCCCCCCCCCCCCCCCCCCCCCCCCCCCCCCCCCCCCCCCCCCCCCCCCCCCCCCCCCCCCCCCCCCCCCCCCCCCCCCGTCCCCCCCCCCCCCCCCCCCCCCCCCCACCCCCCCCCCCCCCCGCCGCCCCCCCCACACCCCGCCCCCCCCCCACATCTCGCCCACCCCCCCCCCCCCCCCCCCCCCCCCCCCCCCCCGGCCCCCCCCCCCCCCCCCCGGGCCCCCCCCCCCCCCCCCCAAAAAAAAAA
>NZ_JAWNFK010000057.1:0-415 GCF_034107965.1 Enterobacter sp. 61D5 | reverse complement strand
CCGTACCGTTGGCGCGGGCGTTGTTGCTAAAGTTCTGGGCTAATTAATTATCCCCGAATAAAAAAAGGACGCTTCGGCGTCCTTTTTTGTTTTCTGCCGCTCAGGTACTGTCACAAAATTACGCATTTTTTGCCTGCTCCCGCCCCGTATTGTGGCGTTTGTGCTATTGTAATCATAACCATTCTCACTTACACTTTGCGCATAATTTGAACGGGAGTCTCTATGTACGTTTGTTTATGTAATGGTGTAAGCGACAAGAAAATACGTCAGGCCGTTCGTCAGTTTCAGCCTCAGTCATTTCAGCAGCTACGCAAATTTGTTCCGGTGGGAAATCAATGCGGTAAATGTGTACGTGCTGCGCGAGAGATCATGCAGGACGAATTGATGCAGATCCCGGAATACAAAGAGATCGCGT
>NZ_JAWNFK010000056.1:0-614 GCF_034107965.1 Enterobacter sp. 61D5 | reverse complement strand
TTTATTTGTTAAAATGAAATATTATTATTAATTATGAATATTAATGTATACATTGCATCAAACAACACATACTTTTCCCTTGGGATTGAGCATTTTTTTTCTGGAAAAACGCGCAAGGGAAGAGATTTTTCATTTATTAAGATTTCTAATATAAATGATTACTTTATTAACTATACAAATGAAAGCGGGCTAGGGGTTGGTATTTTGATTGCTGATGTAGACTTTTTAAATTTATTATGCTGTGACGGCAGGCGAAAGTTTTTTTATTGGATCTTGCCCTTAGAATTTTTCCGTGATAATTTCATTAACTTTAAAGATAAAACAACATCCTATAATCATGATGTGTTATCCTGCCGTGAAGCACAGGTTTTTTCACTAATTGCGCTGGGCATGAATGACTCTACAATATCATCATTTTTGGGGGTTTCTATTAAGACTATTTATTCACACAGGCGGAATATAATGCTAAAATTAAAAACAAAGAATCGAACCAATCTATGGAAAATTATAAATACGATTAAATGATGCATGGTGTGGCATGTTCACTCCATTATTTATTTCTCTTTTTGCTATTTTCAATAGTCGCGTTAAGAGAATTTTTGCATTGTAATTTT
>NZ_JAWNFK010000055.1:0-214 GCF_034107965.1 Enterobacter sp. 61D5 | reverse complement strand
GCTGTCTCAGTACGATTTCCCTGGCGACGATACTCCAATCGTTCGTGGTTCTGCTCTGAAAGCGCTGGAAGGCGACGCAGAGTGGGAAGCGAAAATCATCGAACTGGCTGGCTTCCTGGATTCTTACATCCCAGAACCAGAGCGTGCGATTGACAAGCCATTCCTGCTGCCAATCGAAGACGTATTCTCCATTTCCGGTCGTGGTACCGTTGTT
>NZ_JAWNFK010000054.1:0-343 GCF_034107965.1 Enterobacter sp. 61D5 | reverse complement strand
ACTTTTTTTTTTTTTTTTTTTTTTTTTTTTTTTTTTTTTTTTTTTTTTTTTTTTTTTTTTTTTTTTTTTTTTTTTTTTTTTTTTTTTTTTTTTTTTTTTTTTTTTTTGTTGGTGTTTTTTTTTTTTTTTTTTTTTTTTTTTTTTTTTTTTTTTTATTGTTTTTGGTTTTTTTTGGGGGGGGTGGTGTTGGTGGGTTTTTTGGTTTTTTTTGGGGTTTGTTTTTTTTTTGGGTGTGTGTGTCTGGGTGTTTTTTTTGTTCTTGTACTTCTTTTTTTTTAATTTTTTTTTTTTTTTTTTTTTTTTTTTTTTTTTTTTTTTTTTCCAACTTTTGTGCGCATGCGCC
>NZ_JAWNFK010000053.1:0-455 GCF_034107965.1 Enterobacter sp. 61D5 | reverse complement strand
TACCGGGGCGGGGTCAGTCCAGTCAGCCAATGAATAACCCTTTGTTATCATTATTAACTGCGTTAAGCGAGTATGGCGTTTTCCCAGGATATTTTAAGGTTTGATACCTCATTTAGTAATTCCTCATCATTTAAATCATCCTCGTCGATTAACTCAGGGTCTGAGCAGTAAGAATCGACCAATGAGAAAACTGAGTCAAAAAACCTCTGAGTGACGATATCGGCATTTTTGATATCCGATGAATCCCTGTAGGTTCGCCATGCGACGGAGTATTTTTGTTCAAAATCCGGAGCTGCAATTTGACCCAATGTAAATGCTTCAATAAGACTCAAAATCGCTGATTCATTTTGATTAAAAGACATTTCCATTACCTATTAAGTCGGTTGATTGAGTATCTGACAGCTTCCATCCGGATATGAAGTTGCCATCTGGTTGGTAGAGTCTTAGGACGTGGT
>NZ_JAWNFK010000052.1:0-556 GCF_034107965.1 Enterobacter sp. 61D5 | reverse complement strand
TTACAATAGCTGTAGGAAAAGGTTCCTGCGGACACGGGAACAAAGGCAAACGACGCTCTGTGGCGAAGTTAATTCAAGATCCAGCGAATGCTCTTATAGAAAAACGGGCCCCGCGCAGCCTTTAGCTTATTTATGGCGTTATTTTTGTAAAAATAAACCTGCCTGACGTTGCAGCCGAGCTGACGGGCGATTTGCTTGGTTTTCAGGTTAAATGAGTAGCCTCGCAGCACGCAGGCTTCCTGATTAGAGAGGCTTTCTGGGGGCTGCTGCATCGTAATTCTCACGTTGTAATGATTTGACGCATTTGGCATCTGGCTCATCAAGATTTGCCACATCGTAATTATCGCGTTGTAATAATTTAAAGCTCTTGGCACCTGGGTCATCAGGATTTGCCACATCGTCTTGATATCACCCAGCGAAATACGTTTATTTATTACCCCATCCACATGATTAAATTTCAGAAAACCAACGGATAACGAATAGATATATATCCTCGCACTAGGCTTTTCCCGTTTAATTCGCCGAATATCTTCATCAGGCGTAATCATAAAACTGC
>NZ_JAWNFK010000051.1:0-556 GCF_034107965.1 Enterobacter sp. 61D5 | reverse complement strand
TTACAATAGCTGTAGGAAAAGATTCCTGCGGACACGGGAAAAAAGGCAAACGACGCTCTGTGGCGAGGTTAATTCAAGATCCAGCGAATGCTCTTATAGAAAAACGGGCCCCGCGCAGCCTTTAGCTTATTTATGGCGTTATTTTTGTAAAAATAAACCTGCCTGACGTTGCAGCCGAGCTGACGGGCGATTTGCTTAGTTTTCAGGTTAAATGAGTAGCCTCGCAGCACGCAGGCTTCCTGATTAGAGAGGCTTTCTGGGGGCTGCTGCATCGTAATTCTCACGTTGTAATGATTTAACGCATTTGGCATCTGGCTCATCAAGATTTGCCACATCGTAATTATCGCGTTGTAATAATTTAAAGCTCTTGGCACCTGGGTCATCAGGATTTGCCACATCGCCTTGATATCTCCCAGCGAAATACGTTTATTTATTACCCCATCCACATGATTAAATTTCAGAAAACCAACGGATAACGAATAGATATATATCCTCGCACTAGGCTTTTCCCGTTTAATTCGCCGAATATCTTCAACAGGCGTAATCATAAAACTGC
>NZ_JAWNFK010000050.1:0-269 GCF_034107965.1 Enterobacter sp. 61D5 | reverse complement strand
CGATAAAAAATACATGGTAATATAAGTACCAATCTAGGTGCCCAATACAAGGATAATGAGCATGAAAGAAGCAATACACGTGGCCGTTATTGATTGCTGTGATTTGACAATTATTGGCCTGCAATACCTTTTCAACCATGAACCTAATGTGCATCGGGATGTTCTTTTCCATGGATTCAGCAATACTGAAGATTTTCTCCTAAGCGAACGGACCTGGGACATCGTCATTTATGATCCGCTGAATATTGGCAGTTTTATGATTACGCCTG
>NZ_JAWNFK010000049.1:0-354 GCF_034107965.1 Enterobacter sp. 61D5 | reverse complement strand
TAGCGCCCGGGTGAGAAGCCTGTTCAACAATGCGAAGTTTGAAGTCGTTGGAATAAAAAGTACGGGATTCAGTTCGCCAGTCAGCTGCATTTTCCATGAATAGAACTCCATCTGATTTAGAAGGATCTCTAACCTAACGATCCCGCAACCAGAATCACAGATGGCAGTGGCTGGACGCTTACCCAAAACAAAATGGGCTTGCCAAAGCGCTGAGAGAGATTGGGCGCATCGAGCGAACACTGTTTATGCTGGACTGGTTTCGTGATCCGGGTCTGCGCCAGCGGGTACAGGCGGGGCTGAATAAAGGGGAGGCCCGTAATGCTCTTGCGCGAGCGGTCTTTATGCATCGTCTGG
>NZ_JAWNFK010000048.1:0-368 GCF_034107965.1 Enterobacter sp. 61D5 | reverse complement strand
ACACAGATTGTCTGATGAAAAACAGCAGTAAAAATCTCTGCAGGCTTGTAGCTCAGGTGGTTAGAGCGCACCCCTGATAAGGGTGAGGTCGGTGGTTCAAGTCCACTCAGGCCTACCAAACTCCTTTTAAAGGATGAGCGGTACAGAGATTATAAACGATGGGGCTATAGCTCAGCTGGGAGAGCGCCTGCTTTGCACGCAGGAGGTCTGCGGTTCGATCCCGCATAGCTCCACCATCTTTTACTGCGAACACAAGAAAACTTCAGAGTGAACCTGAAAAGGTGCACTGCGAAGTTTTGCTCTTTAAAAATCTGGATCAAGCTGAAAATTGAAACGACACATCTTAAATGGTGTGTTCGAGTCTCTCA
>NZ_JAWNFK010000047.1:0-3159 GCF_034107965.1 Enterobacter sp. 61D5 | reverse complement strand
ACCACCTTGACGGACTCGACCTAGCGGCGTGAGCCTTTAACCCAGATGTCCCCGGAACGCAGCGCTCCCTTAAGCTTGCTGAGCGCACAAAATTCATAGTACTGTCGGTCAATACCCGCAGGTGTAATCACCACCTTGCGCCAGCTTTCAGGGACAAACTCAAGCGGCGCTGTCGCCGGAACTTTACGTGACTGCTTCCGGTACATATCCTTGATCACAACCAGCGCATCAGCCAGAGGTTGTGCTGCCGGGGTTGCGACTAACTGTAAAGCAGACAACATGCGCGGGGCATATTTCCGTAATGTGCTGTATTTCTCAGTAATAATATGCAGCGGGTCAAAATTATTTTTTCTGGCGAGATGGCGTGTTTCCTCCAGACTGGCGACAAATTCGGGCCACGGGAGTATGTTTTCTATTGCGAGCCATGGATCGCCACCGGAATCGCGGGCATCAGACAGCGCCAGACCGACATCGATGTACTGCCTCAGTTTGGACTGGATCAGCTTTCCGGTCTGCTGAAGGCGCTCAGCCTGTGTTCTTTTGGCTTTGCTGAACAGGCTGTTCAGCATTCGCTCATGCAGCTCAATCACTTCGTCTGTCAGTGTGGCTCTGGCTTCTTCCAGCACGCAGACCAGGATTGCATGACGGCGGGCTGCTGAAAATCGGGTCAAATCCCGGCTACTCATCTTTCGGCCTTCCCGCGCCAGTTTCAGCAACCGGTTCTGGTGAATGGTACGATCTATACCTTCAGGCAATTCCAGCGATTCAATGCTGCTGAGCCGATCAAGGTGTTGCAGCACGTTCTTACCATTGATTTTACCCGGCGGTTGCAGAAGCCATGTCAGCCTGGAAGGCTGATTGTCTGATGACTCAAGTAAACGATCCAGAGCATCCCTGTGAGCCGGAGTTAACGGGGCATTCAGGGTCTGAAATACGATTTTATCGCCGCCAGCCATGGCCTCCGCACAGGTACGCTCCACGACATCAATCGCGGGGATTATCACGTTGTTCTTCCGGAGCCAGACCAGCAGTTCTTCGGCCAGGAGAATACCTTTATCGGTGCGCGTCGCTATGTGTTCGTCGCGAGAGAGGAAAAACCTCGTGTTATGGGGTACTACACATTGTCCGGTAGCTGTTTCGAAAAGGAGTATTTCCCTGGTAAGACTCAGCAAAAACGTGTGCCCTATAAAAACGTTCCCAGTGTAACGCTGGGGCGTTTGGCAATTGACAATAGCATTCAACGTCAAGGGTATGGAGAAACGCTTGTAACACATGCCATGAAGGTTGTGTATCACGCATCCCAGGCAGTAGGAATACATGGAATGTTTGTTGAAGCTCTCAGCGACGACGCCAAAAATTTCTACCTTGGCCTTGGCTTCATCCTGCTCAAGCGCGAAAATAGTAACGCCCTCTTCTATCCAACCAAATCGATAGAAGAATTATTCGAAGCCCAAGACGAATAAACAGAAGCCCCGCTAGTCGGGGCTTTTGTTTTATCTTAACAGCATAAGATTCAGGAATTCTATAATCCAATAATCAAATGATTATGTGTTTGTGAGATTATGTTTTATGCCCTGCCTTTCAGCCAGTCCCTTACCAACTTAGTTACGACGTCCGTCATTTCAAAGTCATAACATACTAGAATTCTATGATTAAATACTCATGTACTCATGTACTCATGTGAGCATATGTTTATGCCCTGTCCTTCAGCCAGTCCCTTACCAGTTGAGTGACAACGTCCGTCATTTCAACGTCATCATCGACGCAAGCCTTCTTGAACTCCTTATGGAGATCTTCAGGGATGTTCATCTGCAGTCGTTTAGTGATGACTGACGGCTTCATTACGGCGTCAACGGCGGCTGGCGTGGCACGGTTCTGGCCAAGTTTCATTTTCATAGCGGGCTTGCTCATGCAGTAATCTCCAGAATTTCGTTCGTCAGTACATCAATCTCACCTTTTGCTGCTCCGTCATCCGTATCGAATACGGTACTGCCATCGAGCATAACTTTTACGTAAGCCTGACGCTGAGAGATAGACGTTCTGAAGGCTGGTACGCCAGTGTCTTCGATCGAGTCTTTCAGGACAGCAAGCATTTTGCTGTGCGGAATTTTCTTGGTGATGAGGAAGCGAGCTTCCACCGGTTGTAAGTCCTGACGAGCCTCAATAACTGCCAGAATTGCACCGCATGCAGCAAAGTCCAGTGGCGATGGGGTCACAGGGATAACGACCAGATCTGAAACCATTACCGCTGCAGAAGAAATGGCGGAGATAGCGGCTGCACCGTCAATGATTACATAATCATATGATTTTAAGGATTTGCGTACCTGGTAGACCTCTTTCTCACTGGCCGCTTCGGTCAGGTCAAATGCACACTTCTCTTCATCGAACCAGTTACTGATGCTCCCCTGGGGATCAGTATCTACGACGGCAACAGAGAACCCTTTGCGCTGGATAGCCGTAGCAATGTTGATAGTCGACGTCGTTTTACCTACACCGCCCTTCCCATTCAGAATCGCGATAATCTTAGCCATACACCCTCACATGATTGTTTGACTATATGATTATGTAATCATTTGAGTGTTTGCATACATAATCACACTGTATGTGTGAATATTAATCGGCGAGCATGAGCAAAGCAACATGGAATCATGTGTGCATGGAATAAAAAGATTATATGATTTTGTAATCATATAATCTTTTACTCATATGTGGGAGCATCCCTTGGACGAGCTGCTGGAGGTTAGTCTGGGAGCATGTTGCGTAGGTTCCTGGCAGAGCCGATCGTTTTGGAAGACTCTTCGGATTTTACTACTTGTGGTTGTAGCGATAGGTCCATGCTGAGGAAAGCTCTAAGAACCGCTTCAATCTCTGTACCAGTTACTCCCGGCTTGAGCATTGAAGCCAAAACTGCTGGCAGTCGGCTATCGACTTCAGCGAGCGCCAGACCTGCAAGAGAAAACTGGCGCATGTGATCTTGGGTTTCACCCTGCAACTTGCTGAGTTTGTCAGCAGCGTATTGCTCATTAACAGCTTTTGTCGGGCGAAGGTAGAAACGAATGTCTTTAAGTACTTCTGCTGCAGACGTGTTTTTACGTCCTGGAGCCTTACGCTCAGTTTTATCCGTCAAGTTGACCTCCTTGGGCTCCGTTTGGGAAACGG
>NZ_JAWNFK010000045.1:0-1426 GCF_034107965.1 Enterobacter sp. 61D5 | reverse complement strand
GAATTTTTGCATTGTAATTTTATAGGCAACCAGCATACCGACAGTAAAGGTGCCGTTCAGAACTTCACCGGCACCTTTCCACAAAATAATCACCGATACCACGCTGCCGGTCAGGGTGTGCGCAATGTCATAACACATCAGAAGACGGCTCTGGCGTAGCTGCGTATTTCTCCGGGTGACGTTGAGATTCAGCCAGGCGGCTTCGCGGTGTGCGGTCACCCCGTTTATTCTCAGGCTCAGTATCCCGTTGAGAGAGAGTTTCAAGGAAATGCCCAGACTCCCTTGCGCCTGCATCCCAGGCATCTTCTGCCGACTGCCGCAGAGCGGGATACCAGAGGGCTCTCAGCACACCGTAAATAATGGCAGCCAGTACCGCTATCGGCGTAATTTCAGGGCTGTACCGCGGGTTTCACCGATCATGTCTTTGCCCTGTTGCATCTGCTGGGGTTTGCGTTCTGTCCGCGAATCAGGGATCTCCACGACAAGAAGCTGTTTATGGGGTCCGAAGCCCAACCGTACGGAAACGTACGCTAAGTGCATTTTTTGAACAGATCAATATGCACATAGCATATGTGCATATTGATGAGTTTTGGACATATTCCTTGTCTACGTTGGGGGCTGAGCCACAATGTAGACTTATGGAAATGGAATTTGAAAAGATGATGTAGTGCTAATACCTATGTAGATATGAGCTTCTTCAGGACTTTTATAAGCTTCAAAATCAGTAAGAAAACTGCGACATATCTCAGGGTGTTGCTCAAAATAAGACCAGATATAAGACCAGGTTTGAATCATCGTATCGGGCATAGCCCCTCTTGCTTCAAAAACGAGATATTCCCCAGCTTCAATGACAATATTTTCAAAATCGCTGTTTGATTTATCAACAGATACACCAACGGTTAAATCATAAAAGCCGGTAGCGTCAGTTTCATAAGCTGAGTAAACGCCAAAAATTGGAGTATTTGGTAACCGTGTTGAGATCTGCTCTGTCACCCCCTCTGAATAGAACTTTGTCCATAGTCCAGGGATTTTTGCACTTTCAGAATTGAACTCATCAATGTTTTTCGTACGTACGCAAAGCCCCGCCACGCAGAAGCTTTTTATATGTTCAGTCTTTGGTTTCATAATGATTGTCTCTCTATGTAAATTTGAATTATACCCTAACTTGACGTCAGGCATGATAATGAAAAACTGTCAGAATAAAGTTACTCTGTGAATTTATTGACACTGGTAATGAAAGGTCATAGATTCTTTTCTGACACATTCAGTATTGGAGGCGTATGAAAGGTCAACGTATTGGCTATATCCGGGTAAGTAGCTTTTACCAGAACCCAGAACGGCAACTGGATCAGACTCAGGTGGATAAAGTCTTCGTCGATAAAGCATCGGGTAAAGATACACAGCGGGGTCGAGTCCGTCAAGGTGG
>NZ_JAWNFK010000044.1:0-6723 GCF_034107965.1 Enterobacter sp. 61D5 | reverse complement strand
CCTGCTGGGCGAGCATCAGGTCAACGTTGAGGATAAGCTCACCGGCAGCTACCGGGTGTGGGACTACTGCGTGCAGTATCAGGAGTCGAGCCTGGACTTCATCAGCCGCCTGATGGAGCTGGAGGGGATTGCCTATCACTTCAGCCACGAGGCGGACAAGCATACCATGGTACTCACCGACGCCGCCACGCAGCATCAGCCGTTCAGCGGCTATGAGGTTATTCCTTACCATCAGACGCCGTCAGGCGGCAGTACGGATGAGGAGGGCATCAGCCAGTGGGCGCTGGAGGACAGCGTGACGCCGGGGATTTACAGCCTCGACGACTATGACTTCCGCAAGCCGAACGCGTGGCTGTTCCAGGCCCAGCAGAACCCGGCGTCGCCGAAGCCGGGCAGCATCGACGTGTACGACTGGCCGGGGCGCTTTGTGGACAAAGGCCACGGGGAGTTTTATGCCCGCATCCGTCAGGAGCGCTGGCAGGTGGAGCATCAGCAGATTCAGGCCACCGCCACGGCGGCGGGGATTGCGCCCGGGCATACCTTCACCTTAACCAACGCGCCGTTCTTCAGCGACAACGGGGAGTATCTGGTCACTGCCGCGGGTTACCACTTCGAAGAGAACCGCTACGCGAGCGGCGAGGGTGAAACCATTCACCGCACCGATTTTACGGTCATTCCGTCGGCGGTGGTCTACCGTCCGGCGCAGTCCACGGCGTGGCCGCGCACCTACGGCCCGCAGACCGCGAAGGTGGTGGGGCCGCAGGGGGAAAGTATCTGGACGGACAAATATGGTCGCGTGAAGGTGAAGTTCCACTGGGACCGCCTGGCGAAAGGCGATGACACCAGCTCCTGCTGGGTGCGCGTGTCGAGCGCGTGGGCGGGCCAGGGCTACGGCGGGGTGCAAATCCCGCGCGTCGGCGACGAGGTGGTGGTGGACTTTATCAACGGTGACCCGGACCGTCCGATTATCACCGGTCGCGTGTACAACGACGCGAGCATGCCGCCGTGGGCGCTGCCGGCCGCGGCGACGCAGATGGGCTTTATGAGCCGCACGAAGGGGGGCTCCGTCGATAACGCCAACGCCCTGCGCTTTGAGGACAAGGCGGGCGCAGAGCAGGTGTGGATCCAGGCCGAGCGGAATCTGGATATTAACGTCAAAAACGACGAGTCGCATTCTACTGAAAAAAATCGCACTCAGTTTGTTGGGGAAGATGAAACTTTACGGGTAGCGAAAAACCAGAAATCAGGTATTAAAGGCGATGTGATATGCCTGACGGGTAAGAGTCGAAACGATAAAGTGGTTAACAATTTTATCCTTTCCGCAGGCAATACGCTGAGACTGGAATGTGGTGAAAGTGCTATCGAGCTATCAAAAGATGGCAGCGTCCATATCATTGGTAATAACTTTAACTTTACTGCAAAACAGAATGCACAAATTAATACGCTTTCCGGTGAATTGCATTTAAATCCTGATGATGGACGAAACGTTATCGATCCTCCTGGCGCATCCCATCAGGGTGAAATCCAGCAGGAAGTGGATAGTTTTTTTGTTATTAATGGCAATAAATAAGAGTAACCCGAATGGCTGAATATATTCTTCAGGAAGCATCCCTCGCCTTACCTGATGTGTTTAAAGACAGAACCATGAATTTATTTACCCTGAGTGATAACGGAGCCAGCGAGTTTACTTTTGTTGTTTCTCGTGCGAGTGCTAAAAACGAAGATAAAGTCCATGATGCGGCAACACGGCTGGTACGTGAACTGGAAATTACGGTGCCCGACTTTCGTCTCGAATCCTCTCAGATGACCTCTGTTGATGGTCTCCCTGCGGTTGAGCTTTTTTATCAGTTCAAAAATGATAATGCGATCATTTTCCAGAGGCAGACCGTTATTTTGCTCGGTGACCATCCTGGCGGCCAAAAGATGGTGTGCTATATCGGTACTTGCCCGGGCGAGTTTAGCGATTATTATCATAATCAATATCAGGAAATTATCCGCAGTATTAAGTTCCACAAACCGGCTCAGACTGAAACCCAGGAAATGCTCGCTGCCGACAGCCAGGGGCCATTTTTTGCGCTTGATAGTGAGAGTAAGGTACTCAGTGTCTTTGAAAACATTCAGGAACTGTATGGACACCTTTCGCTTCAGCGGGCGAAAGAGGGGCAGTATTTGCTTTTTGAAAAGCGGGGTAAACCACTCAGTATTGCACCCGTTCCGGACAGCCAACCCCTTCGTTACGCGCTCTGGACGACTTCCTCAGACAAATCACATCACCTGCTTTCACAGCTTTCCGTATGCCGCCAGGTCTCTGGTTCTGACCAACTTCGTACACCCGATCGGATACGTGGGTATCTGATGGCACAGCGAGCCGAATAGTTATGTCCGAATGTCTGGCCGCTCGCGTAGATGATGAGATTGCTCATACAGCCTCAAAAGGCTGGATGATCGCAGGATTGGTTGGTGGGGCAATTCTGGGCGCAGCTGCCGTTGTCGTCACCGGAGGGACCGCGTTGGTTGCTGTTTCTGCCGTTGCGGCTGGGGCCTGTGCTGCGGGTGGGTTGGGTGAGCTCCTCGGCAGTATGTCATGGGCTCCAAGCCATACTACCGGTACGCTAAAAGAAGGTTCACCCAATGTCTTTATCAACAGCCGAAAGGCTATCCGCGCTCATCTGTCAGCCGGAGAGTGTGATGAGCACAGCGGTAGCCTGCAACGGGTTGCGGAAGGTTCGATAAAAGTTTACATCAACAACTTTCCCGCCTCTCGCACAGGCGATAAGTTGACTTGCAGCGCCGAGATTAGTCAGGGATCGCGTAATGTTATTATCGGTGGAAGCAAGGTTCAGACCGATGAAATAAGTCCTGAAATCCCGGAGTGGGTGAACTGGACGATGCTCGCCGTTGGTGCCGGAGCGATGGCGGTGCTGGCCAGTCCGGCAATCGCACTTCTGAGTACACTCGGTGCGATGGGCGGTGGGACTATTGGTGGCTACGCGGGTGGAATGCTGTGTGGCGAAGGTAGCGACGGTCAGAAATGGGGGATGCTGATCGGCTCCGTTATCGGCGGCGGGGCTGGCATTAAAGGCGGGGCACGGTTTGATGCGTGGCGGGCTGGTAAAATACCGGCAGTTAGGCCTGTCGAAGCAAGCCCATTAGGCGCTACAGCGCTAAATAAACCGAAGATGACTTTATCCGAGGCTGTAGGTAAAGACCTGGCTAATACATGGGTAACGAAGGGAAGACAGCTTGCTGAACAAGGGGATAAACGACTCTCCTCCCTGCTAACCGATGATGAAGTAGGGGCTCTTTATGGTTATACTACGAATGAAGGTTATCCGATGGTTAACAATGCGCTAAGAGGCCAGGCTGAACTTACACCAGAAATTCAAGCTTTTGCGGATCACGCCACTAACGCTCTTGATAAGCTTCCTTCTTATGAGGGCATAACATATCGAGGCGCGACGTTACCTGAAAACGTACTAATGGAAAACCAGGTGGGTAATGTTGTTTCTGATCCAGCATTTATGAGCACCGATCAGAAAGTTCCTTTTTCAGGAGATACCACCATTACGATTAATGGTAAAACAGGTAAGCCTATTGATTTTCTCTCTGAATATAAAGGAACTGAAACGGAGGTGCTTTTCAAACCAGGTACCAAATTTGAAGTTGTTGAGCGTGTTGATTCTGGTGGTAAAACCGCGCTTACATATAAGGAATTATAATGATCGATCTGCACACTGATTTAAATACGCTGCTAAAGTATGTGGACAAATATCGACAATACTTACCCGTAAGCAATCCTTCAGTCCAGCGGAGGATGCAGTATACTTATGATAATAAATCCTTAGAATCTTCCTCCAATAGTGATGTGCAAAAACAATGGGACTTAACACCATCATGTAACATATCCCTGGCGGAATCACGTGATCGTGCTGTCGGTGCGCTTATTGGTCTTGCTGTAGGAGATGCTGTAGGTACGACGCTTGAGTTTTTACCTCGAGACAAAGCACACGTCAACGATATGACTGGTGGTGGGCCATTTCGACTTCGCGCAGGCGAATGGACGGATGATACATCCATGGCATTATGTCTTGCGGAAACGCTTCTTGAGAAAGGTGATGCTGATACTATATGCTTCAGGAATAAGCTTCTGGAATGGTATCGGCATGGTTATAACAGTTCAAATGGCATCTGTTTTGATATAGGTAATACAACTCGCTTTGCTTTAGACCAATATTTAACTGTTGGTCCTGGGTGGAGCGGTAATACAGCGCCAGAAACTGCAGGTAATGCTTCCATTATCAGACAAGCACCTGTCTCTATTTTTTTTAGAAAATCATTAAGCAAAGCGTTTTATGAAGCTAAAAAACAAAGTATCGCAACACACGGTGCCGCGGAAGCAATAAATAGTACACAGTATTTAAGTTATTTGCTTGTGCATATGATTAACGGTAGCAATAAAGATTTTGGTTTTTCTCCGCACGTCATGCCGCTTCAGCCACGTGTAATGATAATCAACGCGGGTGAGTATAAGCAAAAAACTCGCGATCAGATTCGTTCAAGTGGTTATGTTATCGATACGCTTGAGGCAGCGATGTGGTCTGTATGGAATACGGATAATTTCCGCGATGCAATTCTGCTGGCCGCCAATCTTGCCGATGACGCTGACAGCGTTGCGGCGACGGCGGGGCAAATAGCTGGAGCATTATATGGTTATTCCGGTATTCCCCAGGAGTGGAAAAATAAACTCGTGCAACACGAACGTATCGCCACAATGGCAGGTGAGTTATTCGATAGAGCACCTGAGGACAATTTTTTATAATTGTATGATTATTATGGCACGGCTATTGTAGCGTGCCATTCTTAATGATAATCACTCATTGATAAAAGGTGGTTTTTAATTTGTCCTCTTGCCTCTATTATTTTCTTAAATAAAAGGCGATAATTAATATTATAAAGTGGAAGTGGTAGGGTATAATAAATGTATTCTCATCTAATAATTTAACTCATTATAATGAATGAAATAACTGTCCTGGATTATGTTGAAAAAGCATTAACTTTAGCAAAAAAGAGATATGCTGAGGTCAAAAATCTCAATCCCAACTCCCCGCTTTTACAAATGTACGACTCTATTGTGCAACAATTATTATTTCTACGAGGTATAATCGAGTGCAAGGAAAAGGATAAAGCGAAATTATGGAAAATGACGTTCGGCATGTATGCAGCGAAAGAGTTTGATAATTCGGATGAGTTGTTTTTTGAAAGGTTGTCGGATGCCTGGTTTATTGTTGATCAAATCCGCCGAGGATTAAAGGTTAGGCTGCCTCATGAGGTTGATGCTAATTACAGAATAAAACAACAAAATCTTAAAATGAAATATCCTGATGAATTTTAAGGTTTGACATTAAATATATTTTATTATAGGTGAATGGTGATTGATTTACATGCTAATTTGAGTATATTGCTTAAATATGTAGATAGATATCATAAGTACTTACCTGTTAGCAGTCTTTCAGGCCAGCAGAAGATGCAGTATAAATATAATGATAAACTATTAGAATCATCTTTTGATAGCGATACACAAAAATAATGGGACTTAACACCATCTTGTAACATCTCACTAGCAGAATCGCGAGATCGTGCTGTTAGTGCGCTTATTGGGTTTGGTTTGGCAAAACAGTCTGATGCGAATAGGTTAGATGGATGCCGAAAATGACATGATATATAAATGTGGAATGTTATGATGCATTGGTTTTACTTTCTTCTCTTTCTGGTTTGGGCACTAGCGCTTATCTGGAATGGAAAAGATTTGTTCAACAAAAAACAATGGTTCCTGGCCGGGTTGATGTTTGTTCTGGTGCTAGTGGCTACGGTTGTTATTGGTTTTACGTTAAAATGGTTCGCTCAGTCAATGTTATTATTCTCCGTCGCAACGGCGAAACAATATTCGATTATCTTTTCCATGTCTTTTCTGTGCGTATGGGGACTAAAAATTACCGTTGTGCTGCTCTGCACGATCTTTTCCGGGATTATAGGGGGGCACAAAAAATACAATGCGGGAAACTATGAAAAAATATCGTCTATAACACGCGTCGTTGCGCCTGGCTTACTTATCGTTGCTAAATGCGTAGTTTCCCTGGGGAGCGTCCTTATGTTTTCAGGTTTATGGCTTAAATAAGCACGATATTAACTTAAAAATATCTCAATGAAAATTCAGGAAAAGTGGTTTGCGGCAAGCGAAGTCAATCTTACAGCTACTCATTATCAAACCAGCAGCGTTTACGCTTTGCGTATTGAAATGAGTTAACTTCTGGCACTGAGATTAGTCCATAGTGGAATAAAGATTATGCTCAACCGAATTACCGTTCAGCTCCCGGTGGAGGGGCTTCTGTTCTGGAAACTGACGGGCCGCGAGGCGATGTCCGAGTCGTTTGCGCTGACGCTGACCGTGCTCGGCACGGACGCGCGCATTGACCGCAGTAAGCTGCTGGGCCAGCCGGCCACGGTGACCATCCCGACGCAGAGCCTGCTGACGTCCCGCTATGTTAACGGCAAGATTACCCGCGTGGCGGTCAGCGCCGTTGAGCTGACGGGCACCCGCTATGCGGTGTACCAGCTGACGGTGGAGCCGGACCTGTGGCCGATGAAGCGCGACCGTAACCTGCGTATCTTTCAGGGGCAGACGGTGCCGCAGATTGTGAAAACCCTGCTGGGCGAGCATCAGGT
>NZ_JAWNFK010000043.1:0-387 GCF_034107965.1 Enterobacter sp. 61D5 | reverse complement strand
TGGGCTCCGTTTGGGAAACGGAAAATATTGTACGTTAAGATGATTTTTTGTACTGACTGACATCAACTGGCCGCAAAGGACGATACTTCCCTTCAGCCAGCTTTTTATTGTTTCGCCAGATATAGTCTCCCGTCAGATTAATGTGCTCCCAGCCCAGCGGAGACAAGTGTGACAACAACTGATCATTGATATGTAGCCCTTTCTTTTTCAGTAAATTAATGGCGTTTTCTATATACACGGTATTCCACAATGTAATCGCGGCAGTGAGCAGCGTAAGTCCACTGGCGCGGTAACTCTGGTTTTCCAGACCACGATCCCTTATTTCGCCCAGCCGATGCATGAAAACAGCTCTGGCAAGGGCATTACGGGCTTCCCCTTTGTTTAGTC
>NZ_JAWNFK010000042.1:0-225 GCF_034107965.1 Enterobacter sp. 61D5 | reverse complement strand
ACACAGATTGTCTGATGAAAAGTAAATAGCAAGGCGTCTTGCGATTGAGACTTACACGTCCCCTTCGTCTAGAGGCCCAGGACACCGCCCTTTCACGGCGGTAACAGGGGTTCGAATCCCCTAGGGGACGCCACTTGCTGGTTCGTGAGTGAAAGTCACCTGCCGTCATATCTCAAAACTCATCTTCGGGTGACGTTTGAGATATTTGCTCTTTAAAAATCTGGA
>NZ_JAWNFK010000041.1:0-2444 GCF_034107965.1 Enterobacter sp. 61D5 | reverse complement strand
GTAAGCGTACAGCGCGAACCGTATTGACGTGACGAGGATGGGTTATTTGGCAGGCAGTGTGATCCGCCACGGCAGCAGTTCACCAACCCGGTTTACCGGCCAGTCAGCAATGACGTCAAGGATATGGTGAAGGTAACGTTCTGGATCTACTCCATTCAGTTTGCACGTCCCGATCAGACTGTACAGCAACGCTCCCCGCTCACCACCGTGGTCTGAGCCGAAGAACAGCCAGTTTTTACGCCCCAGACTGACCGTCCGCAGCGCATTTTCAGCGATGTTGTTATCTGCTTCAGCCCAGCCGTCGTCTGCGTAGTACGTCAACGCTTGCCACTGGTTCAGTACATAGGTGAACGCTTTTGCCAGCTCTGAGTGTCGTGACAGGGTTTTCACTTTTTCACGCAGCCAGTTTTCCAGTGATTTAAGAAGCGCTTTCGTTTTCAACTGGCGTTCGGCAAGCCGCCGTTCTGCTGACATTCCCCTGATATCCGCTTCGATGGCATACAACTCGCCGATCCGTTTCAGCGCTTCATCTGTGAGCGCTGAGGGAGTGCGAACGTGAACATCATGGATTTTACGCCGGGCATGGGCCCAGCACGCGGCTTCCTTTATATGCCCGTCGCGGTAGAGCTCGTTGAACCCGGCGTAGGCATCAGCCTGCAGTACTCCAATGAAGCCTGCAAGATGGGTCTGCGGGTGGATACCTTTTCTGTCCGGGCTGTACGCGAACCACACCGCCGGGGCCAGTGAAGAACCTGCATTACGGTCGTCACGAACGTACGTCCATAAGCGCCCGGTCTTCGTTTTCTTGTTGCCCGGCAGCAGGACCGGAACCGGCGTATCATCGGCATGAAGTTTACCATCGGTCAGGACATAGTGCTGAAGGGCTTCGTCCAGCGGTGACAGCAGACGACAACACGCATCCACCCAGCCCGACAGGACAGAACGGCTCAACACCACACCCTGGCGGGCATAGATCTCCGACTGGCGATACAACGGTGTGTGTTCCGCATACTTTGACGCCAGTACACGGGCCAGCAGTCCCGGTCCGGCGATACCCCGCTCGATGGGCCGTGAGGGAGCCGATGCCTGAACGATGCGATCGCACCGACGACAGGCATGCTTTTCGCGCACCGTACGGATAACCCGGAAGGCACTGCGCATCAGCTCCAGCTGTTCGGCGGCATCCTCACCCAGGTAGCTCAGCGAACCTCCGCACTCCGGGCAACAGGACTCTGTGGGGAACAACCGCTTTTCATCACGGGGAAGCGATTCGGGGAACGGTTTACGGGTGCGGGTCTGACGCAGCGGGCGCTGCACCGCCGGGTCATCAACCCGACCGGTAAGGGCATCGCTTTCCTGCTGAAGCCGGTTCAGGTCAGCTTCCATCTGTGCGATACGGCGGGATGCCTTTTCGGAACGACTGCCGAAGTTTATCCGGCGGAGTTTATCCAGTTGCGCCTGCAGATGGTCTATTTCGCGTTCCCGGTCGGCCAGCTTTTCCAGCAGGGCGCGGTTCAGCGCTTCCTGTTCGGCCAGGCGCTGTTTCAGCAGAAGGATGTCGTCAGAAGAGGTGTCGTTCATAAGCCCGTATTTTACCAGGGTTATTCTGCGACAACCAGGATAAAGATAGCTACAACATGGTCAGGGACGTCGGTAACCGCTTTGGCTGCCGCCAGTCGATACCTTCCATCAGCATCGCCAGTTGAGCTGGCGTCAGGAACACTTTACCATCGCGGGCCGACGGCCAGGCGAAGCGGCCGCGCTCCAGCCGTTTAATCAGCAGGCACAGCCCGTCGCCGGTAGACCACAGCAGTTTGACCTGACTGCCGCTGCGGCCCCGGAAGATGAAGACATGACCGGACATCGGGTCATCTTTCAGCGTTGTCTGCACCTTTGCGGCCAAGCCGTTGAAGCCGTTGCGCATGTCGGTGATACCGGCAACCAGCCAGATTTTGGTGCCTGTTGGTAACGGGATCATCGCTTCAGTTCCTGTATCAGCAGAGCCAGAAGCTTTTCGCTGACAGTGCCGTTGAGGTGAAGCGTCCCGTGCCGGAACGTTACCTCACAGCTGATACTTAGCCCCGGGTCTTCTGCGAGCGATTCTGGCTGTACGGCAGTGGCATCGAGAGTCACAGGAAGTAGCTGAGGACTCTCTGAGGAAGGCAACAGTAGCTTTCCGTCGCGCCACTGCTGGCGCCATTTAAATAACAAATTGGCATTGATACCGTTTTCAAGCGCCAGTTTTGAGATGGATATTCCGGGTTCGCAGGAGGCAGCAACGAGCTGCTGCTTAAACTCAGGAGAATAATTAGGGCAGCCCTTACGCCTGCCGTGAGTCACATTTTTCTGCATATCTGACACTTTGGTTCCCACTACTTATTTGGTGGACACCACTTTGTCGAATACCTCAGATTATGACCAGACGGCTCTCGCTGTACGCTTAC
>NZ_JAWNFK010000040.1:0-10612 GCF_034107965.1 Enterobacter sp. 61D5 | reverse complement strand
ACCACGCACTAAGACTCTACCAAAGCGCCCGCCGTCCCGTCCGACAACACCGTTTACCCGGACAGCGTCATACGTGGCGTTATACCGGCACCCGACACCACACTGACCAGCGTCCCCGCTTATCCGCCACACGTCGTGCGCGGCGGCCTCGCTGTGTCTTCTGATTAAGGAAAAATCATGACTTTTCGTACCATCAAAAACGCCGCAACCCGCCTGATGGCCTCTCTCCTCGCCCTGCCTGCCGTTCCTGCACTGGCGGCCAGCGCCGACCAGGCATTTCAGAAGGGCAGCGATGCCATCGGCCTCACCAGTATGTCGGTCGTCACCATTAGCTGTGCGGTGGCCTTTATCGCCTACAAGATGCTGGTTGACGGAAAGGCCTGGCACGATCTCAAGCGCGTGTTCTGGGCGGGCGTCCTGCTCGCCGGGGCGTCCGGGTTCGGTGCCTACTTCTCGGCCTAAGGAGGCAGCATGACCATCCTCAACAAGGCGCTGACCCGACCGGCGGCGCTGTGGGGGGTGCCGCTTGTCCCCCTGCTGTTCACCCTGTGCATCCTTACCCTGGCGGCCGTCTGGTCACGCTTTTACTGGCTTCTCCTGCTGCTCATTCCTGCCTTTATCGAGCTGAGACGCCTGGCAAAAGAGGACATTCATTTCTTTGACCTGAAGTTTCTGGCGTTTAAAACGCGCGGCAACCGCGCGGCAACCCGGAATTTCGGGACAAAGGCGCTTGTCGCAAACCAGTACGACGCCATTGACGTTACGGAGTTTATAAAACATATGCGGCTCAACGAGAGTATCCCGCTGTCCCGCTATCTCCCCTGGTCTTCCCACCTGCACGAGCAGGTGGTGAAGAACAAAAAAGGTGACTTTGTCAGCACCTGGGAGATCGGCGGCACCATTTTTGAATGCGAGGACGAGCATTACCTCGCCACCCTGGACATGCAGCTCAACAACGTTATCCGCTCCTTTGAGGGGCTGCCCTTTACCTTTTATACCCACTTGGTGAGCGACGAATTTACCGACTCGCTTGAGTGTCAGTCCGGGATTGCGTTTTCAGACGAGATAGCGCGCTTGTTCTACGCCTCGCGGAAAGACAAACCGTTCTACCGCCGCCGCCTCTTCTTCACCGCCTGCTTCAATCCGCACACCGGCATCGAGCGGGCAGCCATGAAGCAGAAGTCTCTGGGCGAACGCAAAACCCTCCTCGACAACGCACTGCAGGTGATGCTGGAGTAACCGCTCCGACTGTTCGTATCTGTCCGACGAACAGTTTAACGACGCGCCACAGGTGGTGGCGGCCTTAAAAACGCTCGACGTTTTTAACAGCCTTGCCACCGATACGGCGCAGAAAAGCGCGGCGTTTGACAGTAAAAAAGTGACGGCTCACACCGCCATTATTCCGACGACGAAAATGCCGGATTTAAGCCGCCTTACCGACAGGGAAAAGGCGGTTTATCTCGCCATCGCGCAGTTTTATCTCGCGCAGTTCGTGGCGAAAAAGCGCTATGACGAGGCGATCGCGGAGATCAAATGCGGTGACGAAATGTTTAAAGTCTCGGCGCGTAAAACCACGGACGCGGGTTTTACGGCGTTCCTTAGCGATGCGGAGGAAGACGACGAGGAGGACGAAAACAGCAGCGCGTTTGAGGCCATCAGTCGTCTGCAAACCTGGGCGACATTAACCTGCCGCGAGGTGGTGATTTCCGAGAAAAAACCAAACCGCTGCCGCTGTTTACCGAGGCAACCCTGCTCGCTGCCCTCGTTCGCGTGGCCGATTTTGTCGCCGATCCGCGCATTAAAAAACTGCTCAAGGAGAAGGATAAGGACAAGAAAGACGAACACGGCGGCATCGGCACTCCGGCGACCCGCGCGGCCATTATCGAGACGCTGAAAACCCGCGATTACATCACCGTGGAAAAGGGCAAATTCATCCCGACCGCCGCCGGGCTGGCGTTAATTGATGCCTTGCCCGATTCGGTGACGCAGCCGGATATGACTGCCGTCTGGGCTGAAAAACAGGCCGCAGTTGAAACCGGCGAAATGACCATTGAGCGGTTTATTGATGGTCTTTACGCGGAAGTATCCCGCCTGGTTGAGAGCGCCGATATTGCCATCAGCGCGGCGGAAAAACAGCCCGCTAAAACGGCGCTTAACCGACTCGCGGTTAAATGCCCGTCGTGCGGAGCTGAGCTGGTTATGATGCCGAAAACCTGCGCTTGCACCGGCTGTCAGTTCAAAATCTGGCTGGAAGTGCGCGGCAAAAAGCTGACGGCAAAACAGGCCGAAACGTTAATCGGCAAGGGCAAAACCGGCGTTATTAAAGGTTTTAAATCGAAGAAAAACGACGATACCTATTCGATGATCGTCACCCTGGAAAATCCGAAAACCGGGGAACTCGGTTTTGAATATCCACCCCGCGATCCGCTGAAAGGATTGAACGTATCTGTACCGAAGGAGCTGAAATTATGAACCGTATCCAGGACGAATTAACCTCAGAGCGCGCGCTGAAAAAGTTTTTACGTGAAAGTGATTTCACCTTTCTGGAGAAGCTGAGCGCGCGTATTTCAGCGGCGCTTGATGAAAAGCGCGCAGAGCATATCAAGCAGGAAAATCAGCGCCGCCTGCGCGAGGAAAAGCGCAATGAACTGCTGGCGCTCATTGAATCGGAAGGTTTTCCGGCGGCTGAACTGGCGGGCAATTCAGCCGCGCCATCGTCGGCAAAAAGGAAACCGAAATACCAGTATGTTGAGCACGGCGTGCGTAAAACATGGTCAGGCGTGGGGCGTGTACCGGTCTTTATTCAGCAAGAACTGGACGCCGGAAAAACCCTCGAAAGCTTTTTAATAGGTAACTCAAATGAATAGTTTCGCAAGAATTATCATCATCGCATCTCTGGCAGCCACAACGGTTTTATATTTTTGCTTTTTAAGGTGAGCAGCACCCTGCTCAGGCGCGCAGGGTGTGACGCTTTTCAGGCTGCGAAGATTTGCGAGGCCGGGGATTCAATTTTGGAAAAATTGCTAATCCCCGGACCGTAAAATCAGCGCAGTGGTGAGAGGCGAGTAAATTCAATTTCGAAGAAATTGCTAATTTGCGTCGCCGAACCCACTTTTGAGCGCTCACCCCAAGTGAGCCGAAAAAAGCCGGGGGGGCCGAATAAATTTTGCCGCCCCAGCGAGCAAAAAGACGCGCCCACGCGTCGGTTTATTTGGGGGGCTTGCCCCCCACACCGTCGAGCCTAAGTCTCCGGCCAAAAGCCGGTAGCGTGGCGCGACCACCCCCTAAAAAGCCTAGTTTCCTTTTAATTCGCTTTGTGAGGAACGAACAAGGCGAAGAAAAAGGTCAAAACAGGCGTCTTTTAGGGGGTGGTGGGGGGGGGGGCGCGGCGGGGGGGGGGGGGGCCCGCGTAACGCGCGACGGTGTGGCCTCTTTTGACCTTGGGGGGTTTGACCGGGCGTTCAGCCAGGACATTACCCCCATGCGACATACAGTAAGGGCGTCCAGCCCGCGCGGAATGCCGCACGCCGTTAGATCGCGGGAGTATACCTCCTGCGATCATGGCCGCTTGGCGGCCACTTCTTTTGCAGCACGGAATCGGTCAGTCAGAACGGTCACAGGTCGTGACCGTTCTGACTGACCGAGCGTGCTGACCGAATTTAAGTGAAGGAGAATATCGTGATATTCGACAAACTGAATCATTTGCTGTCGCCGATAGCAAATGTCGTCCTGGCCTTTATCGCCTTTTTGCAGGCGCATCAGCTGGCTTTAGCGCTGCTGTCCGGCGTCATGCTGCCTTTTATATTTTCTGCGAGACACAGCGGGCAGGAAAAGCCGACGTTTCTGCAAAGGATCTTAATTCTGCTTTCCATGATCTGTTTTGTTTTCGGCACGATAGCGCCGGTGGCCGTCTGGTTTTTACAGCGCATTTATGGCCGGGAAGATATCGCCAGCCCGCCGCTGCTGACCTGGACAATGGCGCTGCTGTTTACCGTCGCCGGGTTTATTCTGCACGTGATTTTACGGCGTCTGATCTCGCCTGAATTTGATAAGGTCAAACGCGGCATGGTGAAAAAAACCAGCATGGAGCGCGACCGCAGAACCGACGTTCGCTGGGTAAAAGAGATTTTACCCGTCTCCACCGAATACGATCCGATGGATTACATCGATCTGAATAAGGGTGTTTTTATCGGGCTGAGCCGCGAAGGCGAGCCGCAGTATATTCCGTTAAAAGAATGGCAGACCCAGCACGCCGACATTATCGGCACCACCGGTGCCGGTAAAGGCGTCGTAACCGGTATTCTGCTTTATCAGAGTATCCTCGCCGACGAGGGCGTTTTTATTCTCGACCCCAAAAACGACGAGTGGGCCCCGCACCTGTATAAAAAGGCGTGCGCGGACGCCGGAAAACCCTTCGTGCTTATCGACCTGAACAAGCAGGAATACCAGATGAACCTTATCGACGGCATTACCGCCGATCATCTGGAGGAATTATTCGTGGCCGGTTTCAGCCTGGCGGAAAAAGGCGAGGCGGCAGATTTTTACCGTATCGACGATCGCAAGGCGGCGAGAACGGCGGCGCAGTTCGTGAAGAATAATCCGGGCGCGACCGTGCGGGATATCTATAACGGCGATTATGTCCAGGGCATCGGCGAAACGATCAAAGCCTTTCACGGTAAAACCGAGGAGCTGGCGATGCTCAACAGCATTAACGCGCCCGGCGGTTTTGCGCTGAAGGAGATTTTCGACAAAGGTGGTTGCTGCTACATCATCGGCTCAATGCGTAACTCTAAAATCATTACCGCGCAGCGCATGATTTTAGTTCGCCTGTTCCAGCTCGCGGAATTACGCGACCGCGTCGCGGGGAATATCCGCCCCATCGCCATCTTTAAGGACGAGGTTAAATATCACCTGTCAAAACCTGCGCTCGAAGGGTTAGGCGCGGCGCGCGATAAAGGCGTTCATATCTTAATGGCTCACCAGTCGATTGCCGACCTGCGCGACTGTCCGGCGGATTTAAACGGCGACGCCGTTGTGGGTGCGGTCGTGGAAAACTGCAAGTTTAAGCTGGTTTATAAACTTCAGGATCCGGACACAGCCGAATGGATTGCGCGCATGTCCGGCACGATTTTAGTCGATGACGAAAGCCGGAAAGTCAGCACCACGGCGGTGCTGACGGAAAAAGTCGATAACGAGCGTATGCTTCACCAGGCGGAAAGCTATTACATCGACAGCAATATGCTTCAAAACCTGCCGAAGTTCGTTAGCTATATCTTCAGTCAGAACGCGCTCGCGTTCCCGTCGTTAATCTCGCCGCTGAAGGTTAATAAAGCCCCGCTGGAGCTGTTTTCCCTGCCTCCGGTTGCAGCTGCTACCGTGGCTGAAGTTAAACCGGTACTGGATCTGGATTTTGATACATCAGCTCCGGCACCGGACATTATTCCGGTCAGCGCCACAGCCACCAAAAAAACCAGTACCGCCAATCCCTACTCCGCCGGTGCAGCCTGACGAGGAGTGGCTGATGGCATCACAGCCCGCTCCAAATGACGAAATACATTCGTTGCTGGATTTATAAAATAAGGAGTTTCTATGCTTATTTCGTCGTATCAGGAACGTTATGCACGCAGCACTGAAAAAATTCGCGTACTGCTGAATTTTCTTAAGGAGGAAACCTACAGCGATTTCCAAATCATAAAGCTGCTTTTTGATTTTAAATCTGACCGCCCTCTCTACCGGTTGCTGGAGAAGGTGGAGAAAATGGGGCTGATTCAGAAGCACGTGCATGAATCCCGCGCGTCCAGAATATCCCTGTGGGGCATTACCGCCGACGGGCTGGCCGAGATCCTCACGGCGGACGACAACATAATGCCCGCCCGCTTTGAACCCTACCGCCTGACCGGCTGGTCACTCGACCATCACCTTGATAACCAGCTCGTGCGCCTGACGCTGGAGAAGAACCGCGCGACGGGGTGGATTAACGGCGACCGCTCATCGTTCCTCAGTCAGTACAGCGTCAAACACCGTCCCGACGGGCTTATCAGCCTGCCGGACGGCAGGCTGATCGCCGTTGAAACCGAACGACGTATTAAAACAAAGGCGCGCTATCAGTCCATCATGGCGAGCCACCTGCTGGCTATCAGCGATAAAAAATGGCGGTACGTGTTTTACGTCGCCCCGGACGAGGCGAAAAAGCGCGCCCTGAAGATTATTTTCGACGGCATCGCCAGCGTGATCGTGAAAAACCAGCATGTGCAACTGGAGGCAAAACACCGCGATGTCTTTCGCTTTTATACCCTCGACGAACTGAAAAGCCTGGAGTTGGACAACTATGCGTAAAACCGCCCTTCTGGCGCTGGCCGCCGCCCTTTGTGTGCCTGTTTTCTCCACTGCCGCGCCCGTCCTGACGGCGGGTTTTTCGCCGTGTGACGGGCGCCCTGCCCTTGAGGTCGTGCTCGGCGCCATAAACAACGCCAGGCAGAGCATTGACGTCGCGGCCTACAGCTTCACCAGTAAGCCGGTCGCGACGGCGATCGCCAGTGCTAACCGGCGCGGCGTGGCCGTGCGCGTGGTGGCCGACGAAAAGGCCAACAGCGACCGCTACACTGCCGTGACGTATCTGATAAACCAGGGCGTACCGGTGCGCCTTAACGGCCATTACGCCATCATGCACAACAAGTTTATGGTGATCGACGGCAAAAATGTCCAGACCGGGTCGTTTAACTACACTGCCAGCGCCGTTTCGCGCAACGCGGAAAACGTGCTGCTGATCGAGGATGCGCCGCAGCTGGCGGAGGCGTACCAGCGAGAATTTAACCGCCTGTGGGATGAGGGCACCCCGCTGAATGCGCGGTACTGAATCAGCCCCGGCTGCGGACGGGGCTTTTTTTTACTCCACTTCCAGCCAGGCTTTACGCCCTTCAAGATGCAGCGCTTTCAGCATGGCGATCACGTCTTCAGCCGATCGCCCGCCATGGTTAAGTCGGGTCTGCTCCCCTTCAAACTCCACCACGATAATAGTGTCCAGCGTTACCGACAGCAGCTCGCGCAGCTCCCGTAACGTCTGCCCTGTACTGCGTGAATGCATGCACTGCGTGATACGGTTGGCCACCTCCTGGCACAGTCCCGCCACTGCCTCGCGGTATGCGAGACGCTGGCAGCAGTTGTCCTCGATGTCGCTGATAAGTTTAACCACCGCCGTTTTGACGGTTTTGATTTCAGGACATTTCGTTTTTGGGGAGCCTGACTGCTCCAGCGGGGATACGCTGGTCGCCGGGGCAGCTTTAGGGACGGTTGTCGGGGTATGCAGGTTCATCGTCATGGTCGTTTCTCCGTCAGTGTGAATTTCGTCTTCGTATCGCCTGACGGTTCGGCCTGCCCGGAGGCGTTCTGGTCAGCAGGGGCGCGCTGCGTGCCATTTACCCTTGCTGACCAGGTTGTGATGGGGAACGATTACCGGAAGCTGATACGCAGGAGAAAAGCATCACAGGAGAAAATGACGATGTGCACACCCGGACTTACCGCCCCTTTAGCTGCGGCGGCGAAAGCCGTTACATTATTTTTTACGTAAGACATCGCGCCGTTACGTATCCCGGATACGTAACGGCTGCCGCCTGAAAAATGGTTCATTTTTTTTGAATCTTTCTGGTTTAATTTCCCGTGCTGGCCTCAGCTGCAGGACGTTCTGCATCTGAGGCTAGTGACGCATAATAACCATTAAAAAACAGTGACTTATATAACCCCCCCCTGCTTTTCTTTCCTTCAAAAATACTGAATCCTTGCGGTGCAGGGCTTCAGCTGTCAGCAGTCCATCAGCCAGCGGTGCGCCTTAGACGCCGCTGCCGCCGCTTTAAAGATGTAGCGCTTGTCTCCCTTCAGGGCTTTCAGCCAGGACGCGATATAGCTCTCATGCTGCACCTCGCCCATAATCCCCAAATCCGCCATCAGAAACGCGCTGCCCAGCTCGGGGATCAGCTCCTCAAACGCATACGCCTCAGAGCCAAACTTATTGCCTTTTTCGCGATTGAGGCGGGACGCGGCCCCCGTCCAGTGAACCAGCTCATGCAGGCCGGTCGCGTAGAAGTTCGCCGCGTCCGCAAAGCGGAACCGCTCCGGCAGGATGATTTCATCAGTGGCCGGACGATAGAACGCCTTTACGCCCTGCTCGGTGATTTTTGCCCCGCTCCGGGTTATCAGGGCTTCCGCCTGCGGCAGCGGGTCAAATTCCGTCACCAGCTGCGGCACGCTCTTGATGGCCAGCCCGTCGATCTGCTCCACATTAAACACGGTAAAGCTTTTCAGCATCGGGATTTTTTCGATCTCGCCGTCCTCGTCCTCTTTCTCCAGCGTCTTGTAAAAAATGGCCGTCGTGCCGTGCTCACCCTTGTGAACCTGACCGCCCAGCTCCTGCGCCTGTTTGTAGGTCAGCCAGCGAGAGTACTGGAACCCCTGTTTTGCCGCACTGCCCCACAGCAGCATGATATTAATCCCGCTGTAGGCCGTGCCGGTGCTGAGGTTGGCCGGTAATCCCGCCGCTGCGCCGTTGCGAACCCACGGGCACACCCACGGCTTAACGCCGCTTTCCAGGGCGGCAATGATGCCATCCGTGACGGTCTGGTAGAGGTCTGTTTTAACCGCGCCCGCGCGGGCTTTGCTCTTGCCTTTGCACTTGGAAAATTTCGTTTTTGAGGAGCCTGACTGCTCCAGCGGGGATACGCTGGTCGCCGGGGCAGCTTTAGGGGCGGTTGTCTGGGTGTGCAGGTTCATCGTCATGGCTGTTTCTCCGTCAGTGTGAATTTCGTCTTCGTATCGCCTGACGGTTCGGCCTGCCCGGAGTCGTTCTGGTCAGCAGGGGCGCGCAGCGTGCCATTCACCCTTGCTGACCAGGTTGTGACGGGGGACGATTACCGGAAGCTGATGCGCAGGAGAAAGGCTTCACAGGAAAGAATGACGATGAGCACACCCGGACTTACCTCCCCTTTAGCTGCACGGGTGAAACTGCCCTTCAGCGTCAGGGAGTACGGGTAAAAAGCACTGACGACATCAGTGCTGCCTTTGTGCGCGTGGTGTTACACTACCGCTGCCGGTCAGTACGCCCGTCCTGAAACCGGGGGCGGTTTGTTTTCGGGGACGTTCTGACCGGCACTCCCCCATCACTTACAGTAGTTTCACCGTCCTTTATGCCGTATATATACACAGCATTAGGAGGTGAATCTGATGCCACGACGCTATGATATTGACGCTGCCTGGCGTGCGGCCATCACCAACAGGATGGCCGTTAGACCGTCACAACCGCTACCTTTGTCCAAGACCAGCACAAGTTCAACTGGCACTGGACGCCCCGCCGGGCGAACCAGTGGATAGAAACGTATGTGACGGTTTACATATCTTTTAAGTACTTTTTTTCTTTTGGCTTTGCGCCTTCCTCAGTATCACAAGTTATTTTCAGAAAGGCGTTTCGCAAAGAGAAACATGTGCTATAATGTTTCCTGTCAAGAAACAGGGAATCAATAATGATAAAAAGTTTCAAGCACAAAGGGCTACAAAAGCTCTTTGAGAACGACGATCCGAGCGGAGTACAGGCAAAGGATGTGGAGAGAATAAAACTCCGGCTCCTGATGTTAGACGAAGCGACGACAACAGAAGATTTCCGCGCCTATCCAGGGTTCAAATTTCACCCACTGAAAGGCGATAAGAAGAATCTTTATGCGATCACCGTTCGGGCGAACTGGCGAATCACCTTTGAGTTTATCGATGGTGATGCCTACATACTGAATCTGGAGGACTACCACTAATGACGATGTTCAACCCCCCACACCCAGGGGGATTGATTACCGAATACCTGGAGGATAACGAAATCAGCTTACGCGCCCTTGCCCGTAACCTCGACGTTTCCCCTTCTGCGCTGAGTAAAGTCTCGGCTGGTAAAGCGGCGATCAGTCCTGAAATGGCACTGAAACTTGAGGCCGGTTTAGGCATTGCAGCTCGACTCTGGCTGGCAATGCAAGCGACCTATGACCTTAGCCGCGCCCGTAAGGAGATCGACCTCTCCCATGTGGTGCCGGTTACAGTCAAAAGTGATGTAGCCGTACACTAATATAAGCCCTTATTAGAGCTTCATCACTGGTCATAGAGGAAGCTCCGCTAAAGCGGGGCTTTTTTATTCACGCAAAAGATTGGTTCGTTGCTGAGGCTTTGGATTTTGGCTGGTCGAATGCTTTTGAAACCGGCGATGATCTTGGAATTTTGCTTCACTTAAATGTGAGCGCTCCTCACTTCGCACCGCAGGGTCAGCTCCCACCAGGTATGTAAGATTGCGTCAAATATTCGAAGCCGCAGCAGCAGTTTTTTTGTAAAAAAACGCTCTATTTAACATATTGTACGTTGCGAGAACCTGTGGTTTTTCCCAGATAAATGCATTTCACCCGTTTGAGAAAGTCGATATCCATAGCGCTGGCAGTCTCTGCAACGGTGTAGTTATGGCCAGGGCCACTTAAACGGTAGAGTCTTAGTGCGTGGTGTAAATTCGGAAGGATGGTGAGAGCCATCGGCTTATCCGGTAAGGTAATGGTTAATCAGACAATTATCTTAGAAGGAATCAACCGATGGCTGACAA
>NZ_JAWNFK010000039.1:0-3818 GCF_034107965.1 Enterobacter sp. 61D5 | reverse complement strand
GGGCTGGCAGTGGAACCAGAAAATCTCCGGGGCTTCCACGCCGTCAATACGCGCCAGCGGATCGTAGCTGTCCTGATCGCTGTAGACGTAGGTGAGCGGAACATCCCCGTGCACCTCCTGCAGCAGACGGAACCCCCTTCCCAGACAAACCGGGTGGTGACCGGCTTGCCGGCTGGATGACCGCCCAGCATCTGGCGTCGCGTTTTGCTGATGCGTCGCCCGAGCGGATCGTAGCGGAAGCTGACCTGCGTCTGCGGCCTGTTGCGGTCCCGCGGCTGGCTGATGACTTCCGTCAGGCGATGCTCGCCGTCGTAGCGGTAGTGCCAGCGGGTCTGGCCGTTATCTTTCTCCACGGTGCGGCCGTGGATGTCATAGCGCCAGCGAATGCCGTTCAGCTGCGTCAGGCGGTTGTGCGTGACCTTCTCAGCAGCCCCTTCCAGAGGGTTACTGGCAGCGTCCCATCCTGGACCAGCAGACGCCCGGCGCTGTCGTACTGCCAGCGGTACCAGCTGAACGGGTTATCGTCCCGCTCTTCCCTCACCAGGTTATTGCGGTAGTCGTAATCCCAGCGGCGGGACCAGCGGCGCGGCGACGGGCGCTGGGCATTGCCGGTAAAGACGTCCCGGCGATGCGATGAACTTCCTGTTTAACGTTTGATTTGTTTTGAATGAATAAAATCCACGCCCTGGCGAGGATTTTTTATTGCGGGGTTATAACACATTTTCTAATAGTTCTGTTTTCATGCTGGGTTCAAAGGGAATGATTTCGACAGTCGCAAGCTTTAACGCCTGAAAAGGATCCTCGCGCAAGCGCTCCTCAAGAGAGGCAAGACTTTCACACTTAGCGAGAATGACCCCACCGTTTCTTGGGAACCGTCTACCGGACGCCAGGAAAATCCCCTCTGCGTACCCTTTTTTAAGCCACTGAACATGAGCAGGTATCGCTGCGTCAATCTCTTCGAGTGGTTTGATATAGGTTAAAATGACAATGTAAACCGTGCTCATCCTTTGCCTTTCAGCTTTTTTTTAGTCGTTTGTTGGAATGCTTATGCACTCCTGCTTTTGCCACTGGGTATCGTTACATTTTTTTTGGTACACATTAGAACTCAATAAGCAGGGCCTGAGCGAGACAACTCGTTACGCTTCATATCATAGGAATAAAACCAATCATGCCAGCCATTTTTTTTGCTGGATAGATAGAGACAACGACCACTTCCTTTGACAGGTTGAATGTTAAGTAATAGAAAATTGCGCTTTCAGGAGGCGTAGTCCAAAATAATTTTTCGCCCTGAGCATTGAAGATGGTTAAAGCGCTTGGTAATAGCTTTGGTTAACTCAATACAAATATTAATTGACGTATTGAATCGACAATTGCACAGTCTAAAAATGGTACATTAATTAGTAAATTTCTTTCACCATATATCCATTCAAGCAAGTTATTTTCTTTTATATAACTGAGATTTTCAATCATAGTTAAACCTCAAATTACTTGATAACTATAAACCTGCGGGTTACCATCGAGTTTTACAAAGAAATCAACTCTATAATAATAGTTCCCGCACTAAATAAAACGAAAACTTTTTTCAAATATTAAAATCGAGAAAAGTTTCAAATTCAAATGAAAGAACATTATTTAGCATTAAATCAATTAACTTCCCACGCACTATAATAATATATTATTCTTATGAAAAGAAAGGCTTGTTTTTTCCTTCTCTAGTCTGAGTGGCTATAATAACCTCATAAGCATCATTTTCACTTTTTTGTGCTTTCAATGCTTCTTCCGGAGTAATTTTCGACTCCTTTTCAATCATAGCAATAGTTCCGGTATCATATCGGATAAAATATTCACCATCTCTTTTGATTATGTCAACACCAAAACCTGTAAAAATAACTTCATTCATTTTTCATACCTCTATTTATTTATAATTGGTGTAATCAAAGCATCACCGACAGGTGTTTGATCTATTACGGCCTCAGGGATACCTCCCGACGTCTTACCACCAGGAACCCAAAAATCATTAGCTCCCCCCTCGTTGCCTGAAGGCATTCTAAGCCCTTGAGGTTTAAGGATATCTATTCGAACTGGTGAATCGCCGAGATCTCCAGGGTCTAATCCTAGCATTTTTTCTAACTTCCCAACATCTCCGCCAGCTTTCTTAATGATATTATCAGCAACTGATTTTGGCATCACAAAATGACCAGATGGAGGACCAATCTCAGCTCTATTTACTCCCCAAGCAATTTTAGAAATGCCATCGTTAAATAATGCAAGATGTTGCTTAACATAGGAAGGATTTAAATAGGTTGTTGGGTTTGGCCGATTGGGCTTAATCGTGCCTTTTAATGAATTATATGCCTTTGCTGCCCATGCCCTACTTGAAAAAACTCCTTTTGTCTTATTCTGAAAATCATTCCAGCTATTTCTGCACGATAACCCCCACGGATCCACCCACCCCAGCGCATTCGGCGCATACTGATAAAGGTTTATCCCCCCCGCCAGCCCTATCGGGTCCTGCTGCGTAAACCGCCCGCAGTCCGGGTCGTAATAACGGAACAGATTGTAGTGCAGCCCTGTCTCACGGTCCAGGTATTGCCCTTGCATGCGCAGGTTCTGGGAATATCCTGATACCTGCGTCTCGCTTTCACGCAGCAGATTATTGCGGTAGTCGTAATCCCAGCGGCGCGGCGACGGGCGCTGAGCATTGCCGGTAAAGACGTCCCGGCGATGCAGTCGACCAAGGCGGTCGTATTCACTGCGGGTGGTCAGCAGCCCCTGCGTGCGGCTGGATTAAAGGCTTATACGTGATCAGGCTATAATGTGTAAAGACTCCAAACTGACAAGGGTGAGCAAGGCACGAAAGAAGCGGACAAGATGGTTGCGGAAGGGAAAAATTACTTCGTAACAGATCTCCATGGGATAAACTTTTAATCGTTTTGAACAAAAAAACCACACCAAGGCGTGGTTTTTTCTCTAATTTAATTGGCTAAAGTTGACTTTTAAAAAAACCATCTTTGAGCGATTTCTATTGGGTTATAGTAAAAAAATCCATTCTTGTAACTGGTCAATAACTAATTATTAAAAAAGAGGCCAATATTTTAGCTTTTCTTTTTTTCAATGGCTATTAAAACCTCATAAGCATCTTTTTCACTCATTTGAACCTTTTTAGCCTCATCAAGGCTCACTTCTTCCTCCTCTTCTTTCATAACTATCCCACCTGAATAAAACCTTATAAAAAAACGCCCTTCTCTTTCGATAAGGATTATTCCATAATTATTAAATATTATTTTATCCATTGCGCCTCCTTCTTTAATTTTTCAACTGTGTGATTTTTAATTGATTTAGCGGAGTAGGGTCTATGGCCGCCTCTGGGATACCGCCCGAAGTATATCCTCCCGGCAACCAAAACTCATTTGCTCCTCGTTCATTTCCTGTTGGCATTCTTAAACCTGTCGGATTATTAATATCAACCCTTAAAGGAGCGTCTCCGAGATCACCTGTATTTAGCCCTAACAATCTTTCAAGCTTTGGAATGTTCCCACTCGAACGTCTAATTAAGTCATCAGCAACGGTCCTTGGCATAACAAAGTGGCCGCCTGGAGGGCCTAAATGACTAAATTCAGGATTAATACCCCAAACGAACTTAGTAACCCCTCCCTTGAATAGTTCTAAATGCCCACTAATTTTTCCTGCATCGAGGTAGGTTGCCGGATTAGGGAAATCTGGCTTTGAAATTCCATGAGTAGCTCGGTAGGCCCGTGCAGCATGACCCCTAGTAGCAAAAGCACCTCGAGTTTTACTCTGAAAATCATTCCAGCTAT
>NZ_JAWNFK010000038.1:0-1603 GCF_034107965.1 Enterobacter sp. 61D5 | reverse complement strand
GCCGAATGCGCTGGGGTGGGTGGATCCGTGGGGGTTAAAATGTGGTTTTTCTCAAAAAGATCGTATAACCCAAAGATGGGTGGATAGATTAACAGGGAAAAAACCCGCTGATGTTCATAATATTTTGACATCCAAAGGTTGGACGAGAACATATCCACAAGCCAATAAACCAGGGGCTATCCAACATATTCAATATGTCAAAACAACAAAATCAGGTACTACGTACAAATTAGATTATCACCCCGGAGGGACTCCAACTCAACCTAATATTCATGGTAATGATTACTGGAAAGTCTATCGCGAAGTTGATGGTGCTGATGTGGTATATGGGAGAATTGGCCATGGAGAGTTTAAAAATTATGATTTAATAACCGATTCACCTGTTTATGTTGACGGAGTTTTACTTAATGGAGGGGTGTAAAATGATTGATTTTAATGCTGATATTTTATCAGGAAGAGCGCTAGGCAACGTTTTTTTGGGTGAAAATATAAGCAAATATATAACTGAGTTATATGCCGGCTATAAGGTAACTTACTTTGATTATTTATTGCCTGATGAAGAGAAAAGGCTTGCATATATTGTGGATGACACAATGACAATCGCTACTCTTCAAGATGGAACGATCATTTCTATTGGTTGTAATGTAAACTATAAGGGGAGCTATAATAACATATTACAAACAGGCCAAACGATGAGGGAAATAATGGGGTTGACTTACAAACAGCGTATTTTTAATGGTTGCATTATTATAAATGACGACTTTGGTTTTTCATTCGAGTTGCCAGAGCCATATGATGAAATCGCAGATAGCATTGCACATGTTCCACCAGATCTCGTTCTTAATGAAATCCGTGTTGCCGATTACTCTGATTGGAACCCCCAAAAAATAAAAGGCTGAAGTGTGGGTTAGGATGGAGCCTTCTGATTATTTACTTGACATAAAAAGCCCTTGGTAAGCATTCGCTGGACTCATGACATCCATTGTCGTAAGTAAAATACTCAGCATCGGTCGCCGCGCCGCTGGGATTACGACTACCGCAATAACCTGGTGCGGGAAGAGCGGGACGATAACCCGTTCAGCTGGTACCGCTGGCAGTACGACAGCGCCGGGCGTCTGCTCGTTCAGGACGGCACGCTGCCCGGACAGGAGCAGTGGCGCTGGGATGCGGCCGGTAACCCGCTGGAAGGGGCTGCTGAGAAGGTCACGCACAACCGCCTGACGCAGCTGAACGGCATTCGCTGGCGCTATGACATCCACGGCCGCACCGTGGAGAAAGATAACGGCCAGACCCGCTGGCACTACCGCTACGACGGNNAGTCATCAGCCAGCCGCGGGATCGCAACAAGCCGCAGACGCAGGTCAGCTTCCGCTACGATCCGCTCGGTCGCCGCATCAGCAAAACGCGACGCCAGATGCTGGGCGGACAGCCAACCGGCAAGCCGGTCACAACCCGGTTTGTCTGGGAAGGGTTCCGTCTGCTGCAGGAGGTGCACGGGGATGTGCCGCTGACCTACGTCTACAGCGATCAGGACAGCTACGATCCGCTGGCGCGTATTGATGGCGTGGATGCTCCGGAGATCTTCTGGTTCCACTGCCAGCCC
>NZ_JAWNFK010000037.1:0-3404 GCF_034107965.1 Enterobacter sp. 61D5 | reverse complement strand
GAATTTTTGCATTGTAATTTTTAACTATAATTGAACCATTCATTACTTGTCTCAAATGGATTTGATAATTACTTATTTTTTGATAAAACAGAATTTATCACCTCTTTTTATTTCTTTTGTTTATCGCAGGCTCTGTTTTTTATATTATTAAAAATAAGCCAGTCTTTATTTTTGTAAATGTTTGGGGTTTTTGTGAATTAATTTATAACATTTTACCTAGTCTTCAAGCGTCAAGCCAGTCACACCCTCAATTTACAGCACATTATTCGTCACCAGGATAGCACCTGTGGCAATGGCGTGCCCGGCAATCGCCGTATCGTTAGGACCAATCTGCGTCCCGGCGAGACGTAGCGCGACGCTGATGTTCTTCGTGGTGACGTCCACCACAGCGCAGTCCCATGGCAGGATGACATCGAGTCGCTCACAGAATGCGTCAACCAGCTGGACGTGTCGCGGCGAGGCCTTCTGGCAGGTGGCGCCAAAGCACATTTCTTGGTAGGTGATGGCGGTGACCGCGCAGCAAAACTTCCTCCAAGCGCTTCAGCACGTATGGCATGAAGGGGGCAGTTTGGATATCGAAAATTATTGTACGTTAAGGCTGATTTTTGACCTGTCATTCATCAGTAATGATTACAAACCAGATCGTCATCATCAACTGTGCGCTAGTGCTTCAGCTCGGTGAAATATCCGTCAGCCAGATACAGAACCCGGTCTGCAGAAGCAATGGTTTCCGGGCGATGGGCAATCAACAGGACAGGTAATCCCAGCTGGCGTAGCGTCTGGCTTATCCGGATTTCACTCTCAACATCAAGATGGCTGGTCGCTTCATCCAGTAACAAAAAGCCCGGTTTCTTGTACAGCGCCCTTGCCAGCAGAATACGCTGCTTTTGCCCTCCGGAAAGCCCTCCACCGGTTTCACCGATTAATGTCTGATATCCCATCGGCATTGCCATAATATCGCTGTCGATGAGCGCCAGGCGGGCACAGTGGATCATTCGTTTATGATTGCGGTCCTCACTGAAGAAAATGATGTTATCTGCAATGGATCCCCTGAAAAGATGGTCATCCTGCAGCACTGTACCGATTCGCCGGCGTACCTGAAAATAATCCGGGTGCGCTTGCGGTATGCCAAACGTTCTGCTCGTTCCTTCATCAGGGATATGGATCCCCAGGATAAGTTTTAGCAGTGTTGATTTTCCGCATCCCGATTTACCGGTAATGGCCACCACTTCTCCGGGATGCAGAGTCAGCGATACCCCCCGGAGTATTGGTGTGTTGCTCCCCTTGTGACTGAAAATTATGTGTTCAAGGGACAACAAGAGGTGGGTATCTTCGGACACTGCTTCACGGAAAACAGAAGGAATGGCAGAAGTCCGACTCTCTTCCTGCACAGGCTGTTGCTGATGGTCTTCTGTCGGAGTCAGCACAATGTCAGCCAGACGTTCGTTATAGACATCGAGCATCCGCCAGGCAAAAATCTTATCGGTCAGGCTGCTGATACTCGAGGAAAAACGCATCTGGTAAGATAAATAGGCAACCAGCATACCGACGGTAAAGGAGCCATTCAGCACTTCACCGGCACCTTTCCACAAAATCACCGCCGATACCACGCTGCCGGTCAGGGTGTGAGCAATGTCATAACACATCAGAAGACGGCTCTGGCGTAGCTGCGTATTTCTGCGGGTGACGTTGAGATTCAGCCATGCGGCTTCTCGGTGAGCGGTCACACCGTTTATTCTCAGGCTCAGTATCCCGTTGAGAGTTTCAAGAAAATGACCGGACTCCCTTGCACCTGCATCCCAGGCATCTTCTGCCGACTGCCGCAGAGCGGGATACCATAGCGCTCTCAGCACGCCGTAAAAAATGGCAGCAAGTACCGCTATCAGCGTCATTTCAGGGCTGTACAGCAGCATCATGCAGAACGCGGTCACCACAAGCAGCACATCCAGAATACCTTCAAGTACCTGTGTGGTCAGCGCCTGCTGAATTGTATCTACGGCTTCAAACCGGGCGTTAATACTTCCCTTACTGCGCGCATCAAACCAGGACAGAGGAAGGCGAACCAGATGATGGAACACGCGGGCCGTCCACTGCATATTAAAATTGACGGATAAGGTAATACTGGCCCACTGACGGGCCAGTGACAGTAGCATCTGAGTCAGAGACAACAACAATAGTGCAATGATAATGACGGTCAACAGGCTTCGATCAGCGCCCACCAGGACCTCATCGATCACCAACTGGTTCAGAAGAGGGCTTCCCAGCGTCAGGATCTCTAACATCAAGGCAAAAATGATAATGCGCAACATTGCAGGCAGCAGGCCAGGCGTCTTGCCAGTCAGCTGGCGCAGGCGAATTTTCTTTCTTTCATCCCTGGCCGTAAAGTCACTGGCTGGTAACAGCTCCATCGCAATACCAGTAAAGTGCTTTCCTGCCTCCTGCAGGGAAAGCGTGACCTTTCCCTTGTCCGGATCATGAATAACCAGCCGGCTCCCGCGAACTTTATGGAGCACGACGAAATGATTCATATTCCAGTGGAGAATACAGGGGAGAGAGAGGGACTTCAGGTCTTCCGGCTCTAACCTGACAGCACGGGAAGACAGGCTGATACCCGCGGCACACTCTATCAGCCTCTGCAGAGTCATCCCCTGAGTACTGACACTGAAGCGTTCACGGAGTGTGGGTAAATCCGTCTGCAGACCATGCCAGCAGGCCATCATTGCCAGACACGCCAGTCCACATTCTGCTGACTCTGTCTGCCGGATAACGGGGAGCTGTTTTATCCCTGTCCAGTTCAGTGATCCCATTACAGTTTTCCTTTCAGACTCCAGAGTGGTTCCGTCAGCCACTCCCATAAATGACGTGTATCAAGGCTGACATCCCCTTCAAGTGTCATACCAGGACGAAGAGGTTCTTTTTTCCATAAGCCAGAATAAAGGTCTTCTCAGGTTCAACGATGACGCGGTAATGCCCCTCATTTTCCTTCCAGGTCACAGGATTGAGTTTTTCGTCATTGAGCCAGTCATGCAGATGACGGCGAACGGTGGTTTCATCAATAAGCTGAGACTTGGCGATCATGGAAGAAGACCAGCCTTCAGCAGAAAGTAGCACGCAACGAATCCTATCGCAGACTCTACGGTCACGACATTTGCGATGTTGTGCCTCAAGAGCACGTTTTTGGTCAGGGCTAAGCTCAACATTCATGTTGTCAGCATGATCTCATTTTTTACAAAATCAAGCAGTTTCAATGATCACGGGTATATAGCTCATGTAATTAAGCGACACAGCCTAATTATAATTAATCATGAAGGTGGCATCCGCATCAGCCCGTCCGGGCTGAGGGTTATCGGCAGTGGCAATATAATTGGCATAAAACGACAGCGTCGCATTTCCCTGTGCGTCAA
>NZ_JAWNFK010000036.1:0-10414 GCF_034107965.1 Enterobacter sp. 61D5 | reverse complement strand
TACGGGCGTGGGGTCAGTCCATATTCAAATACAGGCCAGCGCCAACATACCGCGCAGCTAGGCTTACTCAACCCCTCACAATCCCGGAAAGGATTCCCGGACTTGTTCACGGTTCTCAATAAAATCGGTTATCAGCCCTCCGTCAACCAACTTTTCCCAGCCACTGTTAAGCCTCCAGTAAGTGAAGTTAATGGCGGCGTTAAAATCCCTGCTGAGCAGCAATTTAGGTCTGGCATAGCGTCAATGAAGGTCCGTTCCGTGCCAAAAGCGGAACTTGGAGTGCCAGAAGCCCTCTAAAAATAATGGTTCGTTTTATAGGGATACTTACAGCAGGGCTAGACGATTGATAAGAATGGTTTATATACTCGCGCATATCTACATATTTTTCAGGTGTTCACATGAAAATGACACGCTTAGAAGCTATCAAGGCATGGGGTAGAGCAAGCCGTGAAGGTAAACCTATTCCCGATGATGTTAGAAAGGTTCTGATCAGCACTCAAAATGATAGCCTTCATGATTTCGGTGTAGAAGCTCCTACAGCTAAAGTTAGAGTTAGAAAAGAGCAAGTAAAAAAGAATATGAACGGCAAGAGGCCGTTCGCTACATCAGGTACTATCCGTAGTGCGGGAGGTGCTTTAACTCCTGAAAAAATGGAAATATACAACCAAAAACGCAAGTTAGATAACCAAAAGCGTAAAAATAACCCTCAACTTTATTCAAAGCTAATACAAGACTTTATTGTATCTGGTTTATCTAAAAAACAAGCCACTAAGAAAGCTAAAGCAATTATTTTAAGTGCAACCCTAGATAAACTCAATAACGATAAAAAACCTCCTTCAGTCAGAACAAAAAGAATTGTTAAATCTAATACTTTACTTAATGAGGGAAAGATTAAATCTGATCCCTGGCACATAGCAAAAGTTAAGCAAGATGAGATCAATTTATCTAAAGTAGAACAAAGACGGATCGACACGGCATTATTAAGACGTCCTATTTCATGTATTGAATGCAAAATTGACTTTAAATCATTTGGTGGATTTGTAGATCATACTAAAGATGTTCATCATGCTAGCGTAAGTACACCTAAGCTAGTTGTAAAAAATGAAGCACCTATTGACTCTGTTGATATTGTCATTGAGTTGCCTGTATTGCCAGCTAACGAGCCAGGAGAGCCCGTTGTTTCTATTCCTGTTGCCAAAACACCAGAAGCATTTAGTGATAAGTGGATCAGGTTGTTTGTAGAGAAAGGTTACAGTGCTGCAATGGTTGAAGCGTTTAAACGTGATGCAATTAAAGAGAATATGACAGCATTACAGATACATGATTTTCTTAGTGTCTGTAAGCCTTATAAAGCCCCTGTAGAAACGCCTGTACGTCCTCTAGAAACGATTATTACCTCTGAATACACTAGCACCATTACAGAGGCCGTAGAAACGCTTGTAGAAGCACCTATAGCATCTGTTGCTAATGATTCCTCCTACGCTGTTACCCTAGATGATTCTATCGAGCAAGCTTTGTTTGCTGATCGCATTGTTCGTACCCGTACCAATCAGAACGATTTTAAAGAACGTGTAGCCGCTAACTTTGGTTATCGTTGCGCCATTACGAATAGCGGAGAAGCGTTAGAAGCCGCTCATATTGAGCCAGTAGGAACGGGGAATAATAACACTTCGAATGGGGTGCTTATGCTTGCTTGTTTGCATCGTCTTTTTGACGCTGGATTGATGGCTATCAAGCCTGATGCTCTTACAGTGCATTTCAAAGCTAATTGTACATACTTTGCTAAAAGTACGTTGGAAGGTAAAAAAATAAATGATCACTCAGTTTCTTTGAACAAATCAGGATTGTTAGAACGCTGGCTTAGCTTTAATACTTGAGAGTATTTAGGGCAATTGAAACACTGAATAGCAACTTTTTCTGTAATCACTTTTGTGGGAACTTTGGACTGACCCCACAAAAGTGCCAACTTCCGCTTCTCGCTCACAGCGAACATTTAGCTTCGTTAGCCAAGCGCTGACGTAGTTAACGATGTAGCATGTTAATCTGTCGGGAGCATAGCCGAAATCACTCAACCCATTAGACTTCACCTAAAACTGCAAAAATTACTGTCTTTGTCACACTCACCGAGTTTAGTCAGACTAACACTATACATAATGCGAGCAAGAGCCAACCAAAAAGACTGATCAGCATCAACAGTGAAGTTTTTCCCCGCCACTTCCCCGCAATTCCTCCGCAGTTTTCCCGCTAGAGAGATCGACACATCCCTTGCATACCAACGCTTTGATTCAAATCTCCCGTTTTCCCGCTTATTTTTTACAGTGCGTAGATAAATGATTACTCCTGAGTGAATTTTTATATTTTTATGGTTACGTGCATTGATTAAACTTAACAAACTCATTTTAAACAAGAACCATAACTAAAACATCAAAAAAATAATTCTGACATGAAATCCTTTCACAACATATCTTCATAAATTCTATAACTCATCGAAACCTATTTGTATTTTGGACTCCTGTAAACGTGGAAACTTAGCGAGATTAATATTTTTTTGCAGTCACATCAATCATTAATATTCACCTCAATTAGTTAGGTTTTTTGCGACATATCATAGCAGCATACTATTTAACAACTGATTTCACATACACGTTCACTTATATATTATTCATATGAATCAATTGCTATCAGTATCTTTCAGTTAATCGAATACCAATCTCTTTCATTCAATGCTAACCCAATGTCATTTTCACGGGGAAACGGGGAAATGACCAGTTAAACCGTTATGGTGCAACGCTTTTTCACCTCCCGTTTTCGGGAATTTCACCGGGAAAATTGCGGAGAAGACCAGAGAAAGACCGGAGAATTTCATCTCACCTCCCCCACTAACTGAGGATCGTCATTGCCACAACATATCCATGCAGCCTTTTCTTCCACGGCTCACATAACACGCTGAGGCACGGGACTCTTCCCTCCCTGCCTCACTTTCTGACCTCACTAACGTATTAATCACCCCTGCATAAGGAGACTTCTGCATGTCCACACCACGCCGTTTTAAGTTTACTCACCGCCTCATTGATGGCCTGCCCCCTAATGAACCTGATGCCCTCTCCCGTGAAGCGGAATACAGCGATACCGAAATCAGCGGGCTCAAATGTCTGGTTGGCAAAGGAGAAGGCAAAAAGAAATTTCTCTTACGCTATCTCTGGCAGGGCCGCAAACGCGCCATCAGTATTGGTCACTGGCCGGAGATTGATGTCACGACCGCCCGAAAGATTGCCACTGAGATGAAACGCCAGATAGCCACCGGCACTGACCCGCGTTACGAGCGGGACAAATGCCGGGCCATTCCTACCCTTCAGGAAGCCTTCAGTCAGTATTATTTCCCGTGGGCGAGGCTGCATAAAAAGAGCTGGAATAAGGATGAGCAGCGCTTTCGCGACCATATAGCCCCAGTGATGGGAAATCTACTGCTTAATGAAATTACGCCCCGTCACGTTACTCATCTTCAGTCATCGCTCTGCGAAACCTGTCAGCCCGCCACCAATAACCGGGTGATTGCTCTGCTGAAAGCCCTCCTCAGATGGTCACTGCGTCATGAGATGGTGACGGTGAACCCGGCCCACTTCTGTGTGAAAATAACGCCCGCCAGCGTTATTTCTCGGAAACGGAAATCCGGCGCATATTCGAGGCTGCCAGCGAGGACAACAGCCGTGTAGTCGGGATTTATATTCGTTTACTACTGCTGACCGGATTGCGGCGTGACGAGCTGAGGCTGGCAAAATGGGTACATTACAATAAGCAACAGGGAACGCTGTGGCTACCGGAAACCAAGAACGGCTCAGGGCGACTGGTTCATCTCAACAACTGGGCGGTAAAGCTGATTGATGAACTACCCCGCTTCGGCGGCAATATCTGGATGTTTGGTGGCAAAATTCCGGGTAAACCGGTCTGCAATGTGACCAAGGCCTTCAGGCGCATTATCCGGCGGGCAGGTATCTACGATGAGGAGGTCTGCATTCACACCTGCCGTCATTCGGTTGCCGCATTAATCGTTTCACGGGGAGGCACCTTATATGACGTTCAGGCTCAGCTCGGGCATCGCAGTATCCAGTCATCACAGCGTTATGCCCATCTGCATCCACAGCGACTGAAAGCGACCGGACAGTTGATTGAGCAGCATATCGGCAATGCGTTGGCCCTTTCCGGGCAACCAGACTGACCGCAGGCAGAATACAGGTCGCTTTTGCGGGCGACCTGCAGCATCGACCGGCAAGAATGCTGAAGCTGGCTTTGGCAAATTCAGAGGGAAGAACAGTGCTCCACCCCATTAGTCTCACTAATGATTATGCGTGTCGTCAGGGATTGCCAGACTCATGTTATCTCAGCCAGCCTACCCAATAATAAATCGGGTTATAATAGAAATTTATATTATTTATAATATTATTGAGAATTTCTTACCATTATACTGGTAACAACTTTTTAAGCACAATACCACTGTTAGCATGGAAACGCGGATTGCTAAAGAACAGTCGGTTTAACCAGTTCAGGGAGGGTGTGATGTTCAGAAGATTAATGGGCAGGCTGAGTAAGAACGTGAACTATGAGACTGAGTTCACATCTGCTGTAAAACGCTCAAAAAAATGGGGACTTGAAGTCCCCAGGGTCAGGTTGAGCAAAACACCTTTTCTGACGGGTGATAAGGGCGAAGCCGCACTCAACGTCATTCAGGAAATCGCTTCAAACCACACGCCAAAAGAGGTCTCACAGCAGTGCTTTGGATACATGTATTTCGCACAGGATGCTTTAGAGGAAGCCTTACAAACTCCGCTCTATTATACTTTAGGCTATGTGGATTATGATAAAAGTCCGGTCTTTTATACATGTGAAGAAACACTAAAAAATAATCTGGGCGATCCGACGTCAGGTATCGGAACGATAAATTTGCATGCGTGGCTGACGACGCCGAACATGGAAATAATAGACCTTACATTTGGTACCACATATGGCATTGTGAATAATGTTCCATCGGCAATTGGCCGCTGTGCGTTTCAACACTACTCTGCATTTAATGAAAACATGGTTTACCATCCCCAGCTGGTTGGTGACGATTATTTAAAGCGGATTGGTGCCCTCGTTGATTTAAGAGCGTTAAATGTATTTACAATCTAAAACTAGCCGTTTCCGGCGTATTTTTATGGAAGGAAGTCGACAGGGCGAATCACGTGCAATGCCAGGACATTTGCCGGGTCATCTGATTAATAAGTGACATGATAAAGGCCGCCTGCGCGGGCGGCCTTTGATATCAATGAGTAAGAACTCAGAGTCTGGCTTTTGCAAAATCAGCGGAGAAACAGTAGCCCGTCACATTGACTTTGCGGATGGTCCTGCGTGCAGTGAGCCGATCGCCTTCCGGGCGAGTAAGATAGCCAGCCTCATCGACCAGGCGGGCCAAATTTTTCGCAGACAACCCCCACTTATTGCCCAGTTTATCGAGCGTATCGGGGAGGAGCAAATAGCTTCCGTCATCCAGTATATACCCGGCAATATCGGTTTTCTGAGACGCAAAAGAGGGCATTTTTGCGTCAATCAGTTTTGAACGGTTCACAGCGATAAAGTTCTGAACAGCAATCAGGATATTCTCCTTGCGGCCTGCATCGCTGCGATAGTGCTGCAACCAGCGTCCGAACGCTTCGAATGTCACATCAGCAATATCTGAGCATTGCCATGGCAGGATACCCCAGTCCGCGGCGAAGGCTCCGGTCATATACAGAATGGCAAAACGACGCAGCGCCCGGCTTTCAACAGAGCTGAGAGTAGTGAGCCCCGCGTGCAGCCGCCGGTTCATTTCATCATGAAATTCGTTCAGCGATGACTTCATAATATCCGATGTCGTTTTCCAGTCGAAATAGTTCTCACTTTCGTCCGCCAGATGCGTCAGGCACTGCACGAACTCATAACCGGCACTACCATGGCAGGTCAGCAGACTAGTCTTGATATCGCTGATACGCTGTCTGGCTGCATCAATGCTTTCATTCTCGCTGCGGGAGTCCTCCGCCATGACGGGGATCGACAGGGCACGATGTAACATTCCATCCATCACCTGAGACTTTTCAAGGCGAATTCTGTCTACAATCGTCAGCTCGCCCGTAGACAGTACGTTTTGCACCCACGTAGATTGTCGCGCCATCCCCAGAGTCTCCGGGTCCATTCTCGATTTCGTTGCACCGGATACAATGTCATACAGCGTTTCAGCAAAAAATTTACCCGTGAAAGAACCCAGCTCATCGAGGGCTAATGTGGTGCCATTATTCATGACCATCAGCAATTCCAGTCCATTTGAGGTCGCGTTCCAGCGCTGGATTTGGGTTGGACTTCCGCTGCCGGGCTCAGCAGCCTGACCATTCACGCTTGCGCCTACCTGTAATGCCGCGGTTTTGCCGGTCGAACTGTCGCCACACAGATGAAAAATAGCGCCACTTTCGCCCAGCAAAGGCAGAAGGAATGAACTCAGCCCCACCAGAATGGCAAGTTTTGGTGCCATGCCGCAGACTTTCCTGGCAACCTGTTCCTGCCATTGTTCAAGCGAGCCCGCGACTGCAATGGTGTTATTTACCATCATCCCTTCGCCCGGAATCACACCCTGGATCCCCTCCCGCCCGGCCACAAAAATGGGATAAGGACCAAACTGAAACACCAGCTCTTCAGGCTGGAAGCCCGGGCGGATCGCCACACGATAGACTGGAAGGTCCATTTCACATGACCGTTGCAGGAACACCAGGAATAACTTACTGTCATCAACGAAAATACCTTTACCTGCAAGCTGGCTGATAACAGAATCGGTGCTCTTCTTCACCTTTTTCATGCAGATAATCATTTCAACTTCTGCACCACTATGGTTGGCGCACTTTAAAATAATATGCCAGTTCCCGTTACCGGCACGATTACAGGCCTTTGCCACAGGTTCAAGTGAATGACTGGACACAAGTTTCTTTTTATCGTCATCTTCATGGCAAAAATACAATCTACCATTCTCTTCAGCAAAACCTTCCGGTAAACGACGTTCATTTTTTTTATTAATGTTAGACATGATAAATCCTTATTCAGGTTAAATTCAGGTTGTAGAATCCCCTTCCCGGTTAAAGGGAATGAATTCCGTAATACAGATTTAAGGTTTAATGACTACTCTCAGCGGTTCAGCATCAGCGCCATTGCGCGTTCGACATCGTCGTGCTGCTGAATGCCAAAGTACTGCGCATATAAAGTGGTCGTACTAATGCATTTATGTCCGAGAAACCGTTTAACGGCATAAACGTCCCGGGTCGCAGCCAGCATTGCACTTCCGGCGGTATAGCGAAGCTCGTGGATAGTAAAGCGCTCAATCCCCGCCCTTTCACATATTGCCGTCATAAGCCGTCGGGGCTCGCTGACTCTGCCACCGGCTCCCGAGCGAAAAAGCAGCCCCGCATTGCCATATCTGCTCATCTGCAGCAGAACAATATCCATTGCTTTCTGGCATAAGGGCACTAGCCTCGAATCCCCTGATTTTGTATCATTGAGGAACAGTGTTTTCTTGCTCATGTTAATATTCTTTATATCAGCAGAGCGCGCCTCGCCCAGCCTCATGCCGGTCAGCGCAAGAAAAGCCAGAATTAAAAGCGTGTCCCGGGGCTCCTGCTTAATGTCATCATCCAGCACCAGCATAAAGGCAGAAAATTGCGACGGCTCCATAGCCCGCCGTAATGATGCCGGTTCCCGGAATGTTTTAAATCCGGCTACCGGAGACGATGAAATATAATTAAACTCCACGCTCCAGGTAAAAATGGCCTTGAGTAGCGAAATGTGGCGATTTCGCGTTGAGAGCTTCAGGCCATTAAGCCCCTGGATATAATCAGCAATATCACGCCTGCTTATCATATCCAGGTCAATATGCCCCAGTTTCGGCAAAAAGTAGTTGTTAACTTTTGACTGGTCTGAGGCAAAAGATTTCTTGTGTATTCTGGAGTATTCCAGATACCTCAAGAACAAGTCAGCAAGCTTCATCACAGTCAGCAGTATTCAGGGTAAGGCATAATGTCTTCATATTAATTATCCTCCGTTAGTGTAACGCCGTTAAGGTGTGTGCTTCCGTCTACAGCACGGGGCTAACTTTATCGGAGCCGTTCTCTTATGGGAAGCCAGTCAGCCCGGATTAAATACCGGGATTTCATGTCCAGCCCACATAAAAAAACCAATAAAAACAGACATTTAATTTTGCAGGCGCTTGCTTTTATTTACCAGATGTGATGTCGAATGTAACAGGTGCACAGCACCGGGCACGCGGACCAGCGGCCCCGGTGCGGGGTATGTGGCTACCCCACAGTGAAGAGTTCAACAGACGTTCTGACATTCCACAGCGCTTTGATACAATGCTCATGGGTGTCACTGTCTATCAGCTTGTTTATATCCTCATTCCGGCGAGAAGTATTTGCATCCAGCCAGGCATAATGTTTATCAATCTCCCGGAGAAAACGTAGCCGGGTATATTGCGTACTGCTGTCTGCCTGCATTCTTTTCAGCACAGCATAAAGCACCGCCTTCACGACAATGTATTTTTGCAGGGAAAGAACGTTATCGCTGGATAAACCGAAACGGTTTTTTATATAGGAAAGTGTTGGCCGGACAGGCTTAATCGTGTTCAGCGCCTTTTTGTCAAAGGCCCCAAACCCGCCTGCATCACAAAAGTCGGTCAACAGCACATAGAGGAAAACGGTATCAAAGGCGATTTTCTTTTCCAGCACCTTTCTTTTTTCATTGTAATCACTGACAGAAAAGTTATTTGCAAAATCATCAGCATCCTTTCTGCATTCCCGGTACAGCTGCAGCGCATATTCAATAATCGCTGTCGCCGATGCCGGATCCGCCGGCTGGCAGAGCTGCATAACCTGCTGTATCCCGTCCTGGGCGGAAAAACTCAGTACCTTCATTAAATCCTTATCCAGCACATACAGAGAGTCCATCCCCGTCTTTCGGATGGTCTTCAGGGCATCATTACACGTGCGACGGTCAAAGGGAGAATGTGAAAGGCCCCTGATAGTGGGGAAAAAAGACAGGCTGCCATTTGCATAAAGATTATCCATTGCCGGAAAATAAACGCCACTGGTGCCTAAACAATAAGTATCAAAGAATGTCTCCAGTGCATTTATCTGATTAAAAACATAAGCATCATGATAAATATTTACCTTAAGGTGCTGCGGGTGATACAGCCGGATATAACTCCACATCAGGCTATCCCTGAAGGCCTGTGTTTTTAGCCCCTTCCCCCGGTAACGTAAATCGGAAAAAAAGGAAGAGATAAAATCAGCCTGGTCCGGGTCCTGCAGAACGTTCAGCACGGAATTTTTGGCCGGTTCCGCGATGTGACTAAGATGGACGCTGCCATTTAAAAAACGGAACAAGGTCGCAGGCGTGACACCCTGAAGATAACGTATATCCTGATGCTTTCTCAGTTTTGCCAGAAAATCATTCAGTTCCTTATCCAGACTCATACGTATTCTCCCTGTAATAAATATTCAAATCAGACACATATTATTCTGGTGCCCATTATTAATAAGGACACCGCAATGCACATTATACAGTCTCCGGCAGACGCTTTCTGCCTGCCCGTGTCACCGGTTCAGCAATTGCAACTGGTAAACGAACTCACTGAATGCGCTGACAGCAGCCTCACTGCGGCAACGGCGCTGTGGGAGGAAACTCAAACCCAACTGCTGTATCTGCTTCCCCGCGAGGAGAAGCACCTTTCTGAACAACTGACCACTTACCTGCACCATCTGGCCTGCAATGTCGAATACGTCATTCGTCTGGATGCTTCGCTGTTTCTTGCCCTGACCATTCTCAGCGACTCAGGGCAGGGCTTTTATCTGCTGTTCCCGTCGTCTGCGACCTTTACCAGGGCTGCTGAACTTATCGCTATGGCTGCACCTTCAGGATATTAACCAATGAAAAAGACCAAACCTGTACCAGTTTCCACAACTGAAACCCAAAACGACCTCTGCGTTCTTACTGGTGAGGCCGAGAAAATTAATCCGCATTCCACTGGCCTGCTGCACTGGGAGATGACTGAAAATCAGGACGGGGAACGGGGGGTGCGCATTACCGCCAACGACAGTGGCGGTCTGTTTTCCCGGGAATGGATTGCCCTGAGCGCTATATCTGGTGTTCTGAAAGCCCATGAAAACGGCGATTTCACCTCTACGGCTCTGCGCCCGTTGTTTACCAGCGCCAGCCGCAATAATGCGGGTTTCCTCGCCGCCATTCTTCGTTGTGCTGATATCTGTCTCACCGAAGAGGGTTCAGGCGGGGCGTTCAGTCATCGCTGTTACCCGGACTGGGAAAAGCGCTTGGAAAAACTGCTGACAATGGGGGGGGGTGGGTGGGG
>NZ_JAWNFK010000035.1:0-9814 GCF_034107965.1 Enterobacter sp. 61D5 | reverse complement strand
ACCCCCTTTATCCCCCTTGCTCTCCCCCTTCCTTCATGACCTTTGCACTGCCGAAGGCAACCTAATTTATATCGCTATAAAGGAGATTATCTGTGATCCCTAATTCACCCACGTTGCACCAGCCCACTCTTGACCTTCCCCTGAGTAACGAATTTATCGCGCTGATAACCACACACCTCGCGGCACTGCCTGACACTTGTCAGAATGTCGTGCTGAACTTTCGTGACCCGGAGTACAGCGCTGAAAACGGTGGCTGGCATCCGGTAGAAATTCGCCTTATCCGCAGCGAACAGCCTGAAATATGGCAACTGGATTACCTCACCGACTTCAGCTGGCAGGGCCGGGTCTGGCCCGAACTGGCAAAGGAATTTGATATCTGCTGGTCGCAGCGCTATGCCTGGCACTACCTTATCGGAGAGCTGCCGCTCAACCATGAGCTGAGCGAGTTCTGGACGCTCTGGCAGGAAAATTTTGTGGCGTACTGCGCGATGGATGTCTTCACCGTCACCGTTTCCCCGGACTAATAAGGAGGCTTTATGCTGTTCACGCTTATTTCCCGGCTGGTGATATACCGGCCTCTGTTCAGTCTTGCGGAAAGCTTTGCCGACAATGTTATTCGTGACACGGTGGACGAACCGGCAAGAGGCGGTATCGTCTGGTGCGAACTGGCAGGCGGCTATGCCACCCACAGCGGTATCTACACCGGAAATAACCGGATTGTGCATCTGTCCGGTGATGGCGAGGTGCTGTGCAGCGACCGCAAAGGATTTATGGCCAGGCTGAATGGCCTGAACCCTGCCATGTCGGTCTATACCGACTGTCAGGGACGGTTGCCGGTTGGAAATATCGCCGCAGCCGGTCGGGCATTACGGGCGCTGGGCTCCAGACGTCAGTATCACCTGCTGAAGGAGAACTGCCACCGTTTCACAGCAGAGTGCCTGACCGGAAGACCGGATAATGCCGTAGTCCTGCATCGCCAGCTTAAACGACTGCAACGCGGGAATACCTGGCGCGTATGGGAGGACTGATGGCCCGCGCTGAAAAACTTGCTGAACGCCTCTGCCACTGCGTCATTTTGCTCTGTCAGGGGAAGACGTTGTCAGTCCGTGTGCTCACACAACACTTCGGGATTTCATCCCGCACAGCCCGCCGTGACCTTGCCCGCATGGGCTGCATCATGGAGCCCGCTTCCCCCGGTTGCTGGCGTCTCTCAGCACAACTTCGACGTGCTTTCATCCATCGCTGAAAATTCTTTCCCCTGTGGTCATAACCTGTCCAGCCCACCCGATATGCTTATTCGGCGATATCCCGCATGGCTTGTTATTTAAGGAAAAAACATCATGAACAAGATTTGTACTGCACTGTTTATTTCGTTCATCCCGCTTGTCAGCGCTCATGCCGGACTGGTTCAGGTTGAAAACCGGGTGAGCTGTTATCTGGCTCTGGACGGCAATGAAGGGCTTATGAAGTCCAGTGGAAGTGACATCGCTTTCACCAAAAGCTGGCTGCACAACGAACTGGCCCGCCACGGCGTTGACCAGGAATCAATTAATGAAAACTCTGATGCTCTGGAAAATGAGCTTCCCCGGGCTTATCAGAAGGCAGCTTTCTCCGATAAATGCGTCAGCTATTACAGTTCCTCCGCCAACCGCAAAGGCGATGAATAGTCATCGGCCTGACGCTATCAATAACTGAATTCAAACCTCTTCATTTTTCACAGGTTAAATTAATGAAAAACATCATTCTCACCACATGCATTCTGGCAGCATCTGCTTCAGCATCCGCCGCTCTAATCCCACTGGAAACAGCGGGCCGTTGCTATGAGGCCACCCGTCAGTCAACGCAAATGGCCATGCTGCTGGACCCGGATGCAAAGGAATACAAAAATATTGGCGACAACAACAAGGAGCTGTTTGGCACGCTTTCCGGCGGCGTGGGCGAAAAGGACTCGAAGAAAATACGTGATGCGTGGAAAGCCATTCTGGATAATGCAGGCATGGAAGGAAAAATGGCGAAATCAGACGGGTATCGTGCAATGAATATGTATCCGCACGATGTCATTATGCAGGAAGCTAACAAGTGTGTCCGGCTGGCGCTAAAAAGTGGCATCGTCAAACTGTGACAGCCAATCAATAACAGAAGGGAGAGCGTTGTGCTCTCCCTTCTCAATGACTCACTGGTGCGGTTTATTTTTTGCCCGGCGGCGTGATTTCGCCATACTTCACCTTCAACCGGACGATTTCGCACTCATACCAGGTGATAATGACCTTCAGTAACGCATTCACTTTATCCAGGTCACGAGGAGCAGAATATCCAACCACCCCTTTATTCATCGGGCTGAAGCGTTCCTTACGGGAAAGCGTCATCGCCGCCAGTTGTTCATCAATGCCGTGCATCAGCAGGTGGCTGTCGTCCCCGGCCTGAAATCGCTCACAGATAAATGCGGCATGTTTGAGTAAAACCTCTGGCTGAACGGGGAAAGGGCTGTCCAGCCAGTCTTTCAGTCCGGCATTTTGCGCATTATCATGCGCCCCCAGCAACCCGCTCAGTAAGTCCACTGCAAGCGCCTCAAAAGCATTTTCCGCGTCATTATCGTCGTATAAAGTCGTTTCGTTATTCATCTGATGTTTCTCTATTCATTTCATCATATCGGGTGAGCGCACTGCGCATGTCGTCAATAATCTGATTGCGGATGGAAGCTGGCTTAATGACTTCCACCTCAGGCAACCAGTATTTGATAAGAGGAATAATCTGCCGGGGGTGCGCCACACGGGAAATAATGAGCAAATCACCGGCTGGTGTTGTATGGATAATTTCCTGACCGGGATAAATGTTGCGGCGAGAGAAATAGGATGCCGCGCGGGCAGATACAGCGATCAGCACTTCGGTGAGTTCATCGCCATACCAGATGCTTTCCGCAAGTTCCACCTGCTGACTGACTAAGGGATCAGGACTGAATCGCATATTGCTGACCTGCACATGGGTCATCGTGGAAACGGCAAAACTCTTCAACGTTCCTTCGTGCCGGGCGGCGAGATACCAGAGCCCTCTGTCATTCACGACACGATAAGGTTCAGTGGCCGAAAACGTTTTGTCTTTATAGGTAAAAGTTATTTTCTGTGATGCCTGAATCGCCCCGGAGATCGCGTTGAGGGTGGACATGAAAGCACCGCAATTCTCATAAGGGCGTTGCTTGATCAGGAAGGGATTGTTTTCGGTGTCTCCCAGGAGCACGTTCAGCAGGCGATCTTCCCAGCGGGGGAACAGCCCTTCGATACCGAGAATGCGGGTAAAACGGCGCAAATCCGTGTTGCTGCGTTGTCCCAGTATACCTTTAGGCAGCCGATACTGTTTACCCTGTCGGAGCAGATTAAGATAGGCAAGGCGCTCGGTCAGATCACGCCGTATTGTTTTTTCGCAAACGTTAAATTCGTCAGCAAGATCCCTCACGGTCAGTGACTCGCCATTATTGAGGCGCGTCAGTATCAATCCAAGTCGGTATCCAAGTTTGTCGTGTCGGTCCATTCCGGCATCCGGGTTGCTGAAGCAGGAACGGGATTATGTGCAGTCGTGTGGACGGGTTATGTCCACACATTGCAATACACAAGTAAAATAAAAAACATTAAAATCAATATCTTGCAAAACAATCACAAAAGGGACACAACCTGTCCATCAATGCACATCAATAGATGCGCATACTTCTACTACTGAAAATTCATGCAGTTGAAAATCACCCCTTCCCTTATAAAAAAAGGTATCGGATAATGTGCATTAATCACTCACCCTAACAATAAGCATACAACAAATAATGACAAAAGAGTTACTGTATGAATTACTCCATGATATTTGGAAAACATCTAGCCATAGTGATTTCTCTGGGATCGGAGTAATTATTTGTAATGATACCAAAAACCTTTCCATAACAAATCTGCGGGATACAAATCCTATACAGAATGGTTCTACCTTAGATTTACTTTCCGAGATATCAAATAAAAACAATACATATCATGATGGCTTTCACATTTTAGATGACTCAGGAAAAATAAAATATATAGCACAATACTTCTCTCCTCAAATAATACCTAACGTATGGTTTGATAGATCAAGATTTGTGGGAGGGCGTTTCGTTGCAGCTCTATATGGTTCTTTCATCGAGGAAATACAACTTACAGGCATTGTAAGCGAAGGAGGGCGTCTTTCTATATTTGAGAACGGAAAGGAAATTCATTATGAGGAGCTACAATGATAAATTTAATCCCGATCGGAAAAGTTATATCCTTGATTGCAGTAGCCTATGCAGTTATATGCTGCCTGATTTTATGGGCTGTATACGATGAAAATATGACTTTTTCATCTGCTGTATCAATTGCAACAGGAGGTTCACTACTTCTCAATGCCCTTTTGTTGTCACTTATTTACTTTGGTTGGCGCTGGCTATGGAAAGCTTTACCTATATTAAACGATCTGCTCTTCCCTGATTTAAATGGAACCTGGGATATGGTTATCCATTGGGAATGGGGAGATAAAAAAGGTACATCACGAGCAAATGCAACGATTAAGCAAACCTTTCTTAAAATTGGAATGGATGTTGAAGCCGAAGGCTCAGACTCACAGACTTTGGTGGCTAAACCTAAGAAGGATGAAGAAACTGGGCGTGCAGTACTCTATTATGTCTTTTTAACAACTCCTAAACATAAAGCAAATTTTGACGAAGAAGCCCCATATAGAGGAACGGCAATTCTTAAACTAAGCCTAAAAGGTAAACGTAAACTTAATGGGAACTACTTCACAAGCCGTAAAACTGTTGGCTATTACGAGCTGACACGTCTTGACTAAGCACCTGCCAGCAGTTGAGAGCCCTCTCACTGGGGGCAAATATCCTAAGATATTTATCACAGATAGTACCCAAAGCCTTATTGCTGATTTTTTATACAAAATGATGATTTTATCTTCAAATTTCTTTCATTAAGACCTTGAATGTTGTTCAGATTACCCCATATTCTACGTTTGAAAACGATGGAGGTTCCATGGACGACTCTCAAAAACAATTCAAAATACTGTCCCTGAATGGGGGCGGTGTTCGCGGTTTGTTCTCGATAACTATACTTGCTGAACTTGAAAGAGTTATGGCTGAGCGTACCAACAACCCTGATCTGGCCATAGGTAGCTACTTTGACATGATCACAGGTGCCTCTATTGGCGGGATCATTGCAATTGCTTTAGCTGACGGACAGAAAGCCAGAGATTTACAGATTAAATTTCATACTGCTGCCCCAGCAATCTTCCCTCGATATAGTTGGATTCCCGGCTGGCTACGAGGTATCCATCAGTTTGTTAAACGCTTATGGTGCCCCCTCTACAATGCTGCTCATCTCAAAAAAGAAGTAACGGGGATTATAGGAGATGGCAAAACGGTTCGGATGCTGAAACGACGCCTACTTATCCCTACGATCAACCTTAGTACAGGTCGTCCTTTATACATCAAAACTTGCCATAACTCTCGATTCACAAGGGATGATCAATTTAATCTAATTGATGTTGCAATGGCTACATCCGCTGCACCTACATATTTCCTGCCTCATTATATTGAAAACCAAAGTGCCTATTTTGCTGATGGAGGGTTACTGGCAAACAACCCTTCCTTTGTTGCGTACCATGAAGCACTCAACTACCTTGACGATGAAGAATTTTTGGGTTTAGCACCAGAAGATATCAAAATTCTAAATATCGGTACCCTATCGAATGATTTCTGTATCAATCCCAACAATATCACTAAATTATCACCGGGTTACGTTGGGCTATGGGGCGGAGGCAAAGCACTCATAGAAACTGTAATGTCTTCCTCTCAGAAAATGCATGGCTTCATGGCAAACAAAACACTCAATCATGAAGGTGCCCCCGAGCGATATTTCTCACTTGATGAAACAGTACCCGATCAGCAGGCACAACTCATATCACTGGATAACGCGAGTACTGAATCATTGAAAGCTCTTGTAGCCTGGGGAAAATCCGTCGCAACAACGGCAACCGGTGATGATAACCTCTTTAAGACATTCTTTAGCATGGAGGCTCCGGCTTTCATCCATCCACTTGATCGTAAGGAAAAACCAGAATGAAGTGGTCAGCACACTTATATTTTACCGGCTCCAACGATGGACTCATGAAAAGATTGGAACCGTCTAAAGCCGATATAGATTTTCTTGAAGAACTGAAGAAAAAGATAAGAAACCGTATAAAGAACGTGTTTGCTGAAGCGAAAGACGTAATCAATACGATGAACAGCACACTTTATAATTCAACTAATATGCTGCTTGTTGAAAGCGCTGTTAAGAAAACCTTTCTGCGATATCTTGACGAAGAAGACATCCAGAAGGTTGCAACACTCATACTTAATATGGGCGATGATGCACGCAGAGCCTTTCTCGACACTGAGCCCTGGTTCTGGGTTCAGGGTAGCTATAACTATAAGACATTAAATAAGCCCTACCACATGCCTCCACAACAGATGGACATCGATGATGGCACATATATGCCAATGGATATGTTCAGAGAGCAACCGTTGGTTGGGCACCGTCTGCTACTTTTACTTGTCGATGCGTCCTTAGCGTCACTTGCTGAGGAAAATCCCGGATGGAAAGCATCAAAAATGCCTAACTGCGGGCGCATAATCATTGAAAATAGGAATGTACACGTAGATGTCCCTATGTACGCGATCCCTAAGGACCAGTTTGAAATCAGAAAGGCCGCAGCAAAAAGAATAGCAATGGACTCCATAGTGGGCAATGCAAGCTATATGTCAAAATCTGCTAGCGTGAAACTTGATGAGGATTGCGTTTATCTCGCCGTCCGAGGAAGTGATAAATGGATCAAATCAGACCCTGAAACAGTTGCCACCTGGTTTAGAAACGCAGTAAAACGCCACAAGGAACCGATGCGACAAATCTGTCGTTATCTGAAAGCCTGGCGTGACGTCCAATGGGAACACCCACACTTATCTTCTATCGCTCTAATGAAGTGTGTGGTCGATACTTTCGACAACATTGAAATGCCAAACTCACTAGATCATAGTGAGCTTTTGTTAGCAGTAACAGAAAGGTTGTCATCACAGTTAACAGAAGGTGTTAAAAGTCCAGACACATCGGATGATGGACGCTTATTATTCCCTAAAGCAAATACGGACACGGTTGCGAGCCAAAAGATAATTTCTAGGGCTGAGGAGTTGCATTCAACGCTTCATAAAGCACTCAAAGACTCGCCGACCAAAAGCCAGGCACTGCAACTCTTAAATGAACTGTTTGGGGATGGGGTCTTTAATGAGGAGATAATCAAGCCTTGGGCTTCAATGCCAGCCTACCAGCAGCCGCGACAACCTCAGCCGCAAAACCAAATGAAAGATTCTATGACGAGCGGTTAATAGTGACTATCCATAATCTTTTCCTGCAAAGCGGCTTTCAATATTCTGAAAGCCGCTACATTACCGATCTGCCAGTTACCTTGCACAGGGACTGGGATGTTTACACCAAAATCTACCAGACCAAGGAGGGTAACTTTACTGTTGCCGTCATAGATCCAGATGAAGATTTTAGTCACCTTCCGGAAGTTTATATTCTCAGTAGGCCAGAAAAGTTTATTAGTATAGCCCTTCCACACATCAGTAGTTTTCAGAGATTATGTCTTGTAAATCAAGACACCGCTGACTGGAATCCACAGTATCCCCCAGCAGTAATTGAGATGCTAGATCACCTTATACAGCAAGCCCTAAATAATGCTGTCTCTGCTGGAGATCTGCGACAAATGGAATTTCAGGGGGAATTTGTAAATTATTGGGATGGGCTTACTGATGCCTATATCTATGGGAATGCAGGTGTACTTTCAAGTGAAGATTTCTCCTACAGATCCCTGCAAGCGGTAACCTCAAGTGGAGGACAAGCTAGCAAGGAAATAGTTATATTCACTGACTCCCAGCAAAGGGACGATTGGTACAGGCTACGAAACCAAGAATTAACTCTGGAAAAAGACAGCAATGTGACAATTGTCAGAGTAGCTCATAACGATTTAGCTCCTGTCAGATGGCCTCCAGAATCACTTAGCGAAGTTTTTGATTGGCTTAAATCTGCTGACCTTGCTGCCCATGATTCCCTCGCGAGAGGAATACTCAAAAATTTAACTAAAGACAGGCAGATCGCTTTACTGGATATCGCTAATGAGGGAATAATTGGTTTTGAGATCAACTTCCAGTCAAGTGCACGTACTGTCTTGCAACACCACGCCCAAAGAAAAACCAAGCATGGTGGAAAAAAGAATGGGCAAAAGCTTCGTACAGTCCTCCCGATGTTAAGAGCAAAACACGCAACAAGTGCAATGCTGCGCCTGAGTGTTCGTTCAATAAGTAGACAAGAAATACAACAAAGAAACCGCGTTGCCCCTCTAGATCTTGAGAATAAGAAAATCCTAATAATCGGCTGTGGAACAATTGGGGGCTTTGCCGCCCAACTACTGGCTAAAGTTGGTGCCGGACGAGGAAGCATAGGCAAACTAACCCTCTGCGATGGAGATTTCTTATCCCCAGGTAATCTTAGCAGGCATGCTCTACCAGCAACTTATATAGGCTGGAATAAATCTGAAGCTTTGAGTGAATATCTTAAACGAGACGCCTTAGGTCGTCTGAACATCCATGCACTGCCATATCGCATGGAAATGAAAGAAGAAAAGATTCATGGCTATGATATTGTAATTGATGCAACAGGACATGCTCCCACAGGTAAAATGCTTAGCCATTTAATGCGCAGCTCGTCTCGACGTCCACCTTTTCTCATTCACGGGTATAACGACGCCTATGGTATGGCATCTGTTGTGATGATCGATGATGGGAAGGCCTGTTATGGCTGTACTCAACAGCTTACGGTACTCGGCGAATCCAACAAGCCCCCCTCACCCTATCGTAACTCTTGTGGCAGCGTTTTTACGCCTTATGACGCAAGTGTGAGTACAATCACAGCAGCACTGATTCAGGAAGCTGTTTTGAATACTCTCAATGAAAAACTACCATGGACCTACGCTCAGCATTCAACAGGTAAAGTTGTACATCATAAACGACGAAAGCTAGCCAAATATGGAGGTTGTAGTGTTTGCTCCTGATCTCAATTCCGAGCTGGTCCTAAGAAATCAGAGCGGAGGATTGGTTATTGTTGAAACCGCTGCTCTGAGAGCTTTAAATAAATATCGCCAATTGCATAAGAATCAGTGCGAACAAGGAGGGGTTCTAATCGGAGAAGTTCGCCCACCTCATATAATCATCACTCAAATCACAGAACCAGGCCCTGCTGATGTTGCAACTCGCTTTGGCTTTACTCGTAAAAAACAGCACCATCAACATCAAGTTGATCAACACTGGTTAACGTCTGGCGGCTTCCTTACCTATATAGGCGAATGGCACACACACCCTGAACCAAATCCAACGCCTTCTGGCATCGATCTTTCAAGCTGGAAAAAAGGGTTACCCTACGACAGACCATCTATCGTAGTTATCATTGGTCAGCAACTTGACTGGTGGGGTTATTATGAGAAAGGCAAATGCTTAACACTCACCAATGAACATGCTGGTTGACTTGCTCCATCCAGAATCACGGAGCTTCCTTGGCTGATAAAAGCGGCCACATCGAACCATAAACTTGACACGAGTTTTGAAAATCCCCGTGTCCTTGGTTCGATTCCGAGTCCGGCACCACTATTTAAAGAACCCGCCCTCGTGGCGGTTTTTTGCTTTCTGAGTCAACAACTTGTTGGTTTACCAGTAAGCGTACAGCGCGAACCG
>NZ_JAWNFK010000034.1:0-1918 GCF_034107965.1 Enterobacter sp. 61D5 | reverse complement strand
GCTTAAATGTAACGGCGCGGCATTTACGGCTGCACAATATCCGAATCTTGCTCTGGCATACCCAACCCTGAAACTTCCAGACTTACGCGGCGTCTTTATTCGTGGCTGGGATGATGGGAGAGGCATTGATAGTGGGCGTACAATTTTGTCATATGCCGCTGATAAGCTGCGGAAACACACCCACGCATTATTATTTGGTAATGGTGACGGGTCGCAAACTCCTGCTATACATGAAAGTTATCGCAAGAGTTCTTCAACTACCTATTTTGCATATTCGGGGAGTAGTGGCGTGTATTTAACTGAAGAGGGGCAAAATGAAACAGCGCCTTGCAACGTCGCATTCAATTACATCGTGAGGGGTGCATAATGTCTAAGGCGGAATTAAATAGCGATCATATTGCCGTAGTAGCTGGTGATATTACTGTATTTAACTATGATGGAGTTACGCGCGAATACATTTCATCATCATTAGAGTTTTTGCACGTAGGCGTAGGCATTCCGGCTAATTCTTGTGTAGATGCGCCTGGCAAAATAAAAGACGGCTTTACCGTTTGCAGAACGAACGATAACAAATCCTGGGAAGACGTTGCCGATCATCGCGGTGAGACGATATACAGCACAAAGACCGGTGAGAAAATTACCATCAATGCACCGGGTGATTATCCACAGGACACCACTGCACAGACTCCATCTACGCCATATGATAAATGGAATGGCAGCAAATGGGTGACCGATACGCAAGCGCAGCATGCTGCTGATGTGGCAGAGGCTGAAAGGCAAAAAAACGCGTTACTCGCAGAGGCTGCGGGGATTATTGCCCCACTGTCAGATGCTCAGGCTGGAGGATATATTGACGACGCAGATATGCCGCGCCTTGCTGAATGGCAGCGGTACCGTTACAAACTGACTAAAGTCGATACCAGTACCGCGCCTGAAATTAACCTTCCGCCGAAGCCGGAGGTAAAGGCCAGCTAATATCTGGTGCGCTGGAAGGGTTTGTATCTTCCAGCGCATCAAGATAGTCCAACCACAGATTATACTGTGCCAGTTCTTCTACTTTCAGACGCCCAATAGCTGCTTTACCGGACCATTGTTGACTATTGATGTAATCATTGGCTTTATCGATCCTAGACTGTTTTTCAGTTTCAGCACTGGCGACATCTGCTAAATGTCGGGCATTCAAATCTGTAACCCATTTGCTGCCATCCCATTTATCGTATGGTGTAGCTGGAGCATGGGGGGTGGTATTTTCCGGGTAATCTCCTAGCAAAGTAATGGTAAAGGGCTCGCCGGTTTCATTGTTATACACCGTTTCACCACGGTGATTAATGACATATTCCCACGCGGTAAAATTGGCTACCCGGCAAATTACAAAGCCCTCTTTTTTATTTCCCGGTGCGTCAATGCAAGAGTTAGCGGGAATCCCCACGCCAACAGGCAAAGTCTCCACTGATTCGGAGAGATATTCGCGCGTTTCATCGTCATAATTAAATACAGTAATATCACCGGCCATAATGGCGATATGATCATTGTTTAATTTTGCCATCACCATTATGCAGCCCTCACAATGTAGTTGAATGCAATGTTACGTGGGCGAGCGCCAAATGATGACTTTTGCCCTGTAATTGAAGAAACCATCCCAGCGGTACTAATATGTGACCATGATGGGCTATTGTCGACAACGCTATCGAAATCACTTACTGCAATATAAGCAGTTCCATCAGAATAACCGCCAACAAACATCCCAATCCCGGAGCCAAACTGAGCTGACAGCAGCCCCCTTCCGCTATCTATCCCTCTGCCATCATCCCAGCCACGGATAAACTCAGCGCGAAGATCTGGCAGTTTGAGGGTTGGATAGGCAAGCGCCAGTTTCGGATATTGGGAAGCTGTGAACGCCGCGCCGTTACATTTAAGC
>NZ_JAWNFK010000033.1:0-25565 GCF_034107965.1 Enterobacter sp. 61D5 | reverse complement strand
CGGAATACAAAGAGATCGCGTAAGCGCCCATCTTTTTTTTGACATCCCTGTAGCCCGATCTACGCTTCAATGAGTGGAAGCGGAGGGACTATATAATGAAAGGTGATGTTAAAATCATAAGTTATCTCAATAAATTATTGGGAAATGAGCTTGTCGCAATTAACCAGTACTTTCTTCACGCGAGAATGTTCAAAAACTGGGGGCTTAAACGTCTGAACGACGTTGAGTACCATGAATCGATCGATGAAATGAAGCACGCTGATAAATATATCGAGCGTATTTTATTCCTTGAAGGTATTCCAAACCTGCAGGATCTCGGAAAGCTGGGCATCGGAGAAGATGTCGAAGAGATGCTGCGTTCCGACCTCAGGCTGGAACTTGAAGGCGCCAAAGATCTCCGTGAAGCCATTGCCTATGCCGACAGCGTACATGACTACGTCAGTCGCGATATGATGATCCAGATACTGGCCGATGAAGAAGGCCATATTGACTGGCTGGAAACGGAGCTGGATCTGATTGCTAAAATTGGTCTGCAGAACTACCTTCAGTCGCAGATTAAAGTGGAAGAGTAACCACCGTCTTCCAGCCTACGCATAAACCCGCTGCTGCCAGAAATGGCCCAAAAGGCAGTGGGTTTTTTAATGCTCCCTTATCGCCTGTGAGTAACGAAAACACAAGAATGCTAAGTAGCGCCATAAGCGCAGCGAGTAACGCCAGCGTAGGCAGTATGCACCAGCCATGCCACGCACCAAGCGCCGCCAGGTATTTTACATCACCGTATCCCATCCCTTCACGCCGGCAGATAAACCGATATCCCCAGTAAATAACGGCAAAGCCGATATATCCAGCCATCGCTCCCACCACTGCATTCGGCAGAAAATCAGGTTGGACGAAGAGCTGAAAGAGCAGGCCCGCCCAGAGCAGCGGGCAGAGAAATTTATCGGGAAGCAGTCCGTAGCGAATATCTGCACGGACGAGAAAGGCAGTCAGCGAAAAATAGACCAGCAAAAAGGGGAGGGTGGTTAACATGGCAAAGGCCTCAAAGGGGGTTGAGCGCATCCTCGCTATAATCGGCCTGGTCGGCAATCTATAAAAACGACACTTGCGTAGGGGCTCGAGACAAAGCCTTGAGAAGGGATACATTGCGTAAAAAGTTGCACGCCTTAACGCATACTGCGTCTCTGGCGCTTAATTTCTAAACGGCACTTGCGTCTTGTCCAGATTTACGTATAATGCGCGGGCTTGTCGTAATTGACGGCGGGTTCAATCAGAACCAGAGTAGCTCATTTTGTTACTCAACAATGCTCCCAATTGGGGAGCTACGTAAGAACGGTTACACTCTCCCATCAATCGTAATGGGTTTGAGGAGTAATCATTTTCGTTTATAAAATAATTGGAGCTCTGGTCTCATGCAGAACCAAAGAATCCGTATCCGCCTTAAAGCGTTTGATCATCGTCTGATCGATCAATCAACCGCGGAAATCGTCGAGACTGCTAAGCGCACTGGTGCGCAAGTCCGTGGTCCGATCCCGCTGCCGACCCGCAAAGAGCGCTTCACCGTTCTGATCTCTCCGCACGTTAACAAAGACGCGCGCGATCAGTACGAAATCCGCACTCACAAGCGTCTGGTTGACATCGTTGAGCCAACTGAGAAAACCGTTGATGCTCTGATGCGTCTGGATCTGGCTGCCGGTGTAGACGTGCAGATCAGCCTGGGTTAATCAGGTCATCGAGCGATTGAGAGGTTGATACAATGATTGGTTTAGTCGGTAAAAAAGTGGGCATGACCCGCATCTTCACTGAAGATGGCGTTTCAATCCCAGTAACCGTAATCGAAGTTGAAGCAAACCGCGTTACCCAGGTTAAAGATCTGGCTAACGATGGCTACCGCGCTGTTCAGGTGACCACTGGTGCTAAAAAAGCTAACCGTGTAACCAAACCAGAAGCGGGTCACTTCGCTAAAGCTGGCGTAGAAGCTGGCCGTGGTCTGTGGGAATTCCGTCTTGCTGAAGGCGAAGAGTTCACCGTAGGTCAGGACATTAGCGTTGAGCTGTTTGCTGACGTTAAAAAAGTTGACGTAACCGGTACCTCTAAAGGTAAAGGTTTTGCTGGTACCGTTAAGCGCTGGAACTTCCGTACCCAGGACGCTACCCACGGTAACTCCTTGTCTCACCGCGTTCCGGGCTCTATCGGTCAGAACCAGACTCCGGGCAAAGTGTTCAAAGGCAAGAAAATGGCAGGTCAGCTGGGTAACGAACGTGTGACCGTTCAGAGCCTGGACGTAGTACGTGTTGACGCTGAGCGCAACCTGCTGCTGGTTAAAGGTGCAGTTCCGGGTGCAACCGGTAGCGACCTGATCGTTAAACCAGCTGTGAAGGCGTAAGGGGATAGCAATGGAATTAGTATTGAAAGACGCGCAGAGCGCGCTGACTGTTTCCGAAACTACCTTCGGTCGTGATTTCAACGAAGCGCTGGTTCACCAGGTTGTTGTTGCTTATGCAGCTGGTGCTCGTCAGGGTACTCGTGCTCAGAAGACTCGTGCTGAAGTAACTGGTTCTGGCAAAAAGCCATGGCGCCAGAAAGGTACCGGCCGTGCGCGTTCAGGTTCTATCAAGAGCCCGATCTGGCGTTCAGGTGGCGTGACCTTCGCTGCGCGTCCACAGGACCACAGTCAAAAAGTTAACAAAAAGATGTACCGCGGCGCGCTGAAAAGCATCCTGTCCGAACTGGTACGTCAGGATCGTCTGATCGTTGTCGAGAAGTTCTCTGTTGAAGCGCCTAAAACTAAGCTGCTGGCACAGAAACTGAAAGACATGGCTCTGGAAGATGTGCTGATCATCACCGGTGAGCTGGACGAGAACCTGTTCCTGGCCGCACGTAACCTGCACAAGGTTGACGTACGCGATGCGACTGGTATCGACCCGGTTAGCCTGATCGCCTTCGACAAAGTCGTAATGACTGCTGATGCTGTTAAGCAAGTTGAGGAGATGCTGGCATGATTCGTGAAGAACGTCTGCTGAAGGTGCTTCGCGCACCGCACGTTTCTGAAAAAGCGTCTACTGCGATGGAAAAAACAAACACCATCGTTCTCAAAGTTGCTAAAGACGCGACCAAAGCAGAGATCAAAGCTGCTGTGCAGAAACTGTTTGAAGTCGAAGTCGAAGTCGTTAACACCCTGGTAGTTAAAGGGAAAGTTAAACGTCACGGACAGCGTATCGGTCGTCGTAGCGACTGGAAAAAAGCTTACGTCACCCTTAAAGAAGGCCAGAACCTGGACTTCGTTGGCGGCGCTGAGTAAGTCGGAGGAGTAATACAATGGCAGTTGTTAAATGTAAACCGACATCTCCGGGTCGTCGCCACGTAGTTAAAGTGGTTAACCCTGAGCTGCACAAGGGCAAACCTTTTGCTCCGTTGCTGGAAAAAAACAGCAAATCCGGTGGTCGTAACAACAATGGCCGTATCACCACTCGTCACATCGGTGGTGGCCACAAGCAGGCTTATCGTATTGTTGACTTCAAACGCAACAAAGACGGTATCCCAGCAGTTGTTGAACGTCTTGAGTACGATCCGAACCGTTCCGCGAACATCGCGCTGGTTCTGTACAAAGACGGCGAACGCCGTTACATCCTGGCCCCTAAAGGCCTGAAAGCTGGCGACCAGATTCAGTCTGGCGTTGATGCTGCAATCAAAGCAGGCAACACCCTGCCGATGCGCAATATCCCGGTTGGTTCTACCGTTCATAACGTAGAAATGAAACCAGGTAAAGGCGGTCAGCTGGCACGTTCCGCTGGTACTTACGTTCAGATCGTTGCTCGTGATGGTGCTTATGTCACCCTGCGTCTGCGTTCTGGTGAAATGCGTAAAGTCGAAGCAGACTGCCGCGCTACTCTGGGCGAAGTTGGCAATGCTGAGCATATGCTGCGCGTTCTGGGTAAAGCAGGTGCTGCACGCTGGCGTGGTGTTCGTCCTACCGTTCGCGGTACTGCGATGAACCCAGTCGACCACCCACATGGTGGTGGTGAAGGTCGTAACTTTGGTAAGCACCCGGTAACTCCGTGGGGCGTTCAGACCAAAGGTAAGAAGACCCGCAGCAACAAGCGTACTGATAAATTTATCGTACGTCGCCGTAGCAAATAATTTTAGAGGATAAGCCATGCCACGTTCTCTCAAGAAAGGTCCTTTTATTGACCTGCACTTGCTGAAGAAGGTAGAGAAAGCGGTGGAAAGCGGAGACAAGAAGCCCCTGCGCACTTGGTCCCGTCGTTCAACGATCTTTCCTAACATGATCGGTTTGACCATCGCTGTCCATAATGGTCGTCAGCACGTTCCAGTCTTTGTTACCGACGAAATGGTTGGTCACAAACTGGGTGAATTCGCACCGACTCGTACTTATCGCGGCCACGCTGCTGATAAAAAAGCGAAGAAGAAATAAGGTAGGAGGAAGAGATGGAAACTTTAGCTCAACATCGCCATGCTCGTTCTTCTGCTCAGAAGGTTCGCCTTGTTGCTGACCTGATTCGCGGTAAGAAAGTGTCGCAGGCCCTGGACATCCTGACCTATACCAACAAGAAAGCTGCGGTATTGGTCAAGAAAGTACTGGAATCTGCCATTGCTAACGCTGAACACAACGATGGCGCTGACATCGACGATCTGAAAGTCGCGAAAATTTTCGTAGATGAAGGCCCAAGCATGAAGCGCATTATGCCGCGTGCGAAAGGTCGTGCAGATCGCATCCTGAAGCGCACCAGCCACATTACTGTGGTTGTGTCCGATCGCTGAGACTCTGGAGACTAGCAATGGGTCAGAAAGTACATCCTAATGGTATTCGCCTGGGTATTGTAAAACCATGGAACTCTACCTGGTTTGCGAACACCAAAGAATTCGCTGACAACCTGGACAGCGATTTTAAAGTACGTCAGTACCTGACTAAGGAACTGGCTAAAGCGTCTGTATCTCGTATCGTTATCGAGCGTCCAGCGAAGAGCATCCGTGTGACTATTCACACTGCTCGTCCTGGCATCGTTATCGGTAAGAAAGGCGAAGACGTAGAAAAACTGCGCAAGGTCGTAGCGGATATCGCTGGCGTTCCTGCACAGATCAATATCGCTGAAGTTCGTAAGCCTGAACTGGACGCTAAATTGGTTGCTGACAGCATCACTTCACAGCTGGAACGTCGTGTTATGTTCCGTCGTGCTATGAAGCGTGCTGTACAGAACGCAATGCGTCTGGGCGCTAAAGGTATCAAAGTTGAAGTTAGCGGCCGTCTGGGCGGCGCGGAAATCGCACGTACCGAATGGTACCGTGAAGGTCGCGTACCGCTGCACACTCTGCGTGCTGACATCGACTACAACACCTCTGAAGCGCACACCACTTACGGTGTAATCGGCGTTAAGGTATGGATCTTCAAAGGTGAGATCCTGGGTGGTATGGCTGCTGTTGAACAACCGGAAAAACCGGCTGCTCAACCTAAAAAGCAGCAGCGTAAAGGCCGTAAATAAGGAGCGTCGCTGATGTTACAACCAAAGCGTACAAAATTCCGTAAAGTGCACAAAGGCCGCAACCGTGGTCTGGCGCAGGGTACGGATGTTAGCTTCGGCACTTTCGGTCTGAAAGCTGTTGGCCGTGGTCGTCTGACTGCACGTCAGATCGAAGCAGCACGTCGTGCAATGACCCGTGCAGTTAAGCGTCAAGGTAAGATCTGGATCCGTGTATTCCCGGACAAACCGATCACCGAGAAGCCACTGGAAGTTCGTATGGGTAAAGGTAAAGGTAACGTGGAGTACTGGGTTGCCTTGATCCAACCGGGCAAAGTCCTTTATGAAATGGACGGTGTTCCGGAAGAGCTGGCCCGTGAAGCCTTCGGCCTGGCAGCAGCGAAACTGCCTATCAAAACCACCTTTGTAACTAAGACGGTGATGTAATGAAAGCAAAAGAGCTGCGTGAAAAAAGCGTTGAAGAGCTGAACGCTGAGCTGCTGAACCTGCTGCGTGAGCAGTTCAACCTGCGTATGCAGGCTGCAAGTGGCCAGCTGCAACAGACTCACCTGCTGAAGCAAGTGCGTCGCAATGTTGCACGCGTTAAGACTTTACTGACTCAGAAGGCGGGTGCGTAATGACCGATAAAATCCGTACTCTGCAAGGTCGTGTTGTTAGCGACAAAATGGAGAAATCCATTGTTGTAGCTATCGAACGTATTGTGAAACACCCGATCTACGGTAAATTCATCAAGCGTACGACCAAACTGCACGTACATGACGAGAACAACGAATGTGGTATCGGCGACAAGGTTGAAATCCGTGAATGCCGTCCGCTGTCCAAGACTAAGTCCTGGACGCTGGTTCGCGTTGTAGAGAAAGCGGTTCTGTAATACAGTACGCCTTCTCAATACGAATAAACGGCTCAGCGATGAGCCGTNNCGATATGGGGCTTTTTAACGGCTCTGATTTTAGAGTCTCAGGTAGTAGTTGACATTAGCGGAGCACTAAAATGATCCAAGAACAGACTATGCTGAACGTCGCCGACAACTCCGGTGCACGTCGCGTAATGTGTATCAAGGTTCTGGGTGGCTCGCACCGTCGCTACGCAGGCGTAGGCGACATCATCAAGATCACCATCAAGGAAGCAATTCCACGTGGTAAGGTCAAAAAAGGTGATGTGCTGAAGGCGGTAGTGGTGCGCACCAAGAAGGGTGTTCGTCGCCCTGACGGTTCTGTCATTCGCTTCGATGGTAATGCATGCGTTATTTTAAACAATAACAGCGAGCAGCCTATCGGCACGCGTATCTTTGGGCCGGTAACTCGTGAACTTCGTACTGAGAAGTTCATGAAAATTATCTCTCTGGCACCAGAAGTACTCTAAGGAGCGAATCATGGCAGCGAAAATCCGTCGTGATGACGAAGTTATCGTGTTAACCGGTAAAGATAAAGGTAAACGCGGTAAAGTAAAAAATGTTCTGTCTTCCGGCAAACTTGTCGTTGAAGGTATCAACCTGGTTAAGAAACATCAGAAGCCGGTTCCGGCCCTGAACCAACCAGGTGGCATCGTTGAAAAAGAAGCTGCTATTCAGGTTTCTAACGTTGCAATCTTCAATGCGGCTACCGGCAAGGCTGACCGTGTAGGCTTTAGATTCGAAGACGGCAAAAAAGTCCGTTTCTTCAAGTCTAACAGCGAAACTATCAAGTAATTTGGAGTAGTACGATGGCGAAACTGCATGATTACTACAAAGACGAAGTAGTTAACAAACTCATGACTGAGTTTAACTACAATTCTGTCATGCAAGTCCCTCGGGTCGAGAAGATCACCCTGAACATGGGTGTTGGTGAAGCGATCGCTGACAAGAAACTGCTGGATAACGCAGCAGCTGACCTGACAGCAATCTCCGGTCAAAAACCGCTGATCACCAAAGCACGCAAATCTGTTGCAGGCTTCAAAATCCGTCAGGGCTATCCGATCGGCTGTAAAGTAACTCTGCGTGGCGAACGCATGTGGGAGTTCTTTGAGCGCCTGATCACTATTGCTGTTCCACGTATCCGTGACTTCCGTGGCTTGTCCGCTAAGTCTTTCGACGGTCGTGGTAACTACAGCATGGGTGTCCGTGAGCAGATCATCTTCCCAGAAATCGACTACGATAAAGTCGACCGCGTGCGTGGTTTGGATATTACCATTACCACTACTGCGAAATCTGACGAAGAAGGCCGTGCTCTGCTGGCTGCCTTTGACTTCCCGTTCCGCAAGTAAGGTAGGGTTACTGAATGGCTAAGCAATCAATGAAAGCACGCGAAGTAAAGCGCGTAGCTTTAGCTGATAAATTCTTCGCTAAACGCGCTGAACTGAAAGCGATCATTTCTGATGTGAACGCTTCCGACGAAGATCGTTGGAATGCGGTTCTCAAGCTGCAGTCTCTGCCGCGTGATTCCAGCCCGTCTCGTCAGCGTAACCGCTGTCGTCAAACAGGTCGTCCACATGGTTATGTGGGCAAGTTTGGGTTGAGCCGTATCAAACTGCGTGAAGCCGCCATGCGCGGTGAAGTGCCAGGCTTGAAAAAGGCTAGCTGGTAATTACCAATTGAATCACGGGAGTAAAGACAGATGAGCATGCAAGATCCGATCGCGGATATGCTGACCCGTATCCGTAACGGTCAGGCCGCGAACAAAGTTGCGGTCACCATGCCTTCCGCCAAGCTGAAAGTGGCAATTGCCAACGTGCTGAAGGAAGAAGGTTTTATCGAAGATTTTAAAGTTGAAGGCGACACCAAGCCGGAACTGGAACTTACTCTTAAGTATTTCCAGGGTAAAGCTGTTGTAGAAAGCATTCAGCGTGTCAGCCGCCCAGGTCTGCGCATCTATAAGAAAAAAGATGAGCTGCCAAAAGTTATGGCTGGTCTTGGTATCGCAGTTGTTTCTACCTCTAAAGGTGTTATGACTGATCGTGCAGCGCGCCAGGCTGGTCTTGGTGGCGAAATTATCTGCTACGTAGCCTAATCGGAGGAAAGAATGTCTCGTGTTGCTAAAGCACCGGTCGTTATTCCTGCCGGCGTTGATGTAAAAATCGACGGTCAGGTTATTACGATCAAAGGTAAAAACGGCGAGCTGACTCGTACCCTCAACAAAGCTGTTGAAGTTAAACATGCAGATAACGCTCTGACCTTCGGTCCACGTGATGGTTTCGTGGATGGATGGGCTCAGGCTGGTACCGCGCGTGCCCTGCTGAACTCAATGGTTGTTGGTGTTACCGAAGGCTTCACTAAAAAGCTTCAGCTGGTTGGTGTAGGTTATCGTGCAGCTATCAAAGGGAATGCAGTAGGCCTGTCTCTGGGCTTCTCACACCCTGTTGAGCATCCGCTGCCGGCCGGTATCACTGCAGAATGTCCGACTCAAACTGAAATCGTGCTGAAAGGCGCTGATAAACAGTTGATCGGTCAGGTTGCAGCAGATCTGCGCGCCTACCGTCGTCCTGAGCCTTACAAAGGCAAGGGTGTTCGTTACGCCGACGAAGTCGTGCGTACCAAAGAGGCTAAGAAGAAGTAAGGTAACACTATGGATAAGAAATCTGCTCGTATCCGTCGTGCGACCCGCGCACGCCGCAAGCTCAAAGAGCTGGGTGCAACTCGCCTGGTGGTACATCGTACCCCGCGTCATATTTACGCACAGGTAATTGCACCGAACGGTTCTGAAGTTCTGGTAGCTGCTTCTACTGTAGAAAAAGCTATCTCAGAACAATTGAAGTACACCGGTAACAAAGACGCCGCTGCAGCTGTAGGTAAAGCTGTTGCTGAACGCGCTCTGGAAAAAGGCATCAGCAATGTTTCCTTTGACCGTTCCGGGTTCCAATATCATGGTCGTGTCCAGGCACTGGCAGATGCTGCCCGTGAAGCTGGCCTTCAGTTCTAAGGTAGAGGTGTAAGATGGCTCACATCGAAAAACAGGCTGGCGAACTGCAGGAAAAGCTGATCGCGGTAAACCGCGTATCTAAAACCGTTAAAGGTGGTCGTATTTTCTCCTTCACAGCTCTGACTGTAGTAGGCGATGGTAACGGTCGCGTTGGTTTTGGTTACGGTAAAGCGCGTGAAGTTCCAGCAGCGATCCAGAAAGCGATGGAAAAAGCCCGTCGCAATATGATTAACGTCGCGCTGAACAACGGCACCCTGCAGCACCCAGTTAAAGGTGTTCACACGGGTTCTCGTGTATTCATGCAGCCAGCTTCAGAAGGTACCGGTATCATCGCCGGTGGTGCAATGCGCGCCGTTCTGGAAGTTGCTGGGGTTCATAACGTTCTGGCCAAAGCATATGGTTCCACCAACCCGATCAACGTGGTTCGTGCAACTATTGATGGCCTGGAAAATATGAATTCTCCAGAAATGGTCGCTGCCAAGCGTGGTAAATCCGTTGAAGAAATTCTGGGGTAATTGACCATGGCAAAGACTATTAAAATCACTCAAACCCGCAGTGCAATCGGTCGTCTGCCGAAACACAAGGCAACGCTGCTTGGCCTGGGTCTGCGTCGTATTGGTCATACCGTTGAGCGCGAGGATACTCCTGCTGTTCGTGGTATGGTCAACGCGGTTTACTTCATGGTTAAAGTTGAGGAGTAAGAGATGCGTTTAAATACTCTGTCTCCGGCCGAAGGCTCTAAAAAGGCGGGTAAACGCCTGGGTCGTGGTATCGGTTCTGGCCTCGGCAAAACCGGTGGTCGTGGTCACAAAGGTCAGAACTCTCGTTCTGGCGGTGGCGTGCGTCGCGGTTTCGAGGGTGGCCAGATGCCACTGTACCGTCGTCTGCCGAAGTTCGGCTTCACCTCTCGCAAAGCAGCGATCACAGCGGAAATCCGTCTGTCTGACCTGGCGAAAGTTGAAGGCGGCGTTGTAGACCTGAACACGCTGAAAGCAGCAAACATTATCGGTATCCAGATCGAGTTCGCGAAAGTGATCCTGGCTGGTGAAGTTTCTACTCCGGTAACTGTTCGTGGCCTGCGTGTTACTAAAGGTGCTCGTGCTGCTATCGAAGCTGCTGGCGGTAAAATTGAGGAATAAGTAGCAGATGGCTAAGCAACCGGGATTAGATTTTCAAAGTGCCAAAGGTGGATTTGGCGAGCTGAAACGCAGACTGCTGTTTGTTATCGGCGCGCTGATTGTGTTCCGTATTGGCTCTTTTATTCCGATCCCTGGTATCGATGCCGCTGTACTTGCCAAACTGCTTGAGCAACAGCGAGGCACCATCATTGAAATGTTCAACATGTTCTCTGGTGGTGCTCTCAGCCGTGCTTCTATCTTTGCATTGGGTATTATGCCGTACATTTCGGCATCAATTATTATCCAGCTGCTGACGGTCGTTCATCCGGCCCTGGCAGAGTTGAAGAAAGAAGGGGAGTCTGGACGTCGTAAGATTAGTCAGTACACCCGTTACGGTACTCTGGTGCTGGCAATATTCCAGTCGATTGGTATTGCTACCGGTCTGCCGAATATGCCTGGTATGCAGGGCCTGGTGTTAAACCCGGGCTTTGCATTCTATTTCACCGCTGTTGTAAGTCTGGTCACAGGGACTATGTTCCTGATGTGGCTCGGCGAACAGATTACTGAGCGTGGTATCGGTAACGGTATCTCTATCATTATCTTCGCCGGTATTGTTGCGGGCCTCCCGCCAGCCATCGCCCATACTATCGAGCAAGCGCGTCAAGGCGACCTGCACTTCCTCCTGTTGCTGTTGGTTGCAGTATTAGTATTTGCAGTGACGTTCTTTGTTGTCTTCGTTGAACGTGGTCAACGCCGCATTGTGGTGAACTACGCTAAACGTCAGCAAGGTCGTCGTGTCTATGCTGCACAGAGCACACATTTACCGCTGAAAGTGAACATGGCGGGGGTTATCCCGGCTATCTTCGCTTCCAGTATTATTCTGTTCCCGGCGACCATCGCGTCATGGTTCGGGGGCGGTACTGGTTGGAACTGGCTGACAACAATTTCGCTGTATTTGCAGCCTGGGCAACCACTTTATGTGTTACTCTATGCGTCTGCGATCATCTTCTTCTGTTTCTTCTACACGGCGTTGGTCTTCAACCCGCGTGAAACAGCAGATAACCTGAAGAAGTCCGGTGCATTTGTACCAGGAATTCGTCCGGGAGAGCAAACGGCGAAGTATATCGATAAAGTAATGACTCGCCTGACTTTGGTTGGTGCGCTTTATATTACTTTTATCTGCCTGATCCCGGAGTTCATGCGTGATGCAATGAAAGTACCGTTCTACTTCGGTGGGACCTCACTGCTTATCGTTGTTGTCGTGATTATGGACTTTATGGCTCAAGTGCAAACTCTAATGATGTCCAGTCAGTACGAGTCTGCATTGAAGAAGGCGAACCTGAAAGGCTACGGCCGCTAAATGGTCGCCTGAGAAGTTACGGAGAGTAAAAATGAAAGTTCGTGCTTCCGTCAAGAAATTATGCCGTAACTGCAAAATCGTTAAGCGTGATGGTGTCATCCGTGTGATTTGCAGTGCCGAGCCGAAGCATAAACAGCGCCAAGGCTGATTATTTCGCATATTTTTCTTGCAAAGTTGGGTTGAGCTGGCTAGATTAGCCAGCCAATCTTTTGTATGTCTGTACGTTTCCATTTGAGTATCCTGAAAACGGGCTTTTCAGCATGGTGCGTACATATTAAATAGTAGGAGTGCATAGTGGCCCGTATAGCAGGCATTAACATTCCTGATCAGAAACATGCTGTGATCGCATTAACTTCGATCTACGGCGTCGGCAAGACCCGTTCTAAAGCCATTCTGGCTGCAGCGGGTATCGCTGAAGATGTTAAGATCAGTGAGCTGTCTGAAGAACAAATCGACACGCTGCGTGACGAAGTTGCCAAATTTGTCGTTGAAGGTGATCTGCGCCGTGAAATCAGCATGAGCATCAAGCGCCTGATGGATCTTGGTTGCTATCGCGGTTTGCGTCATCGTCGTGGTCTGCCAGTGCGCGGTCAGCGTACTAAGACCAACGCACGTACCCGTAAGGGTCCGCGCAAACCGATCAAGAAATAATCGGGGTGATTGAATAATGGCAAAGGCACCAGTTCGTGCACGTAAACGTGTAAGAAAACAAGTCTCTGACGGCGTGGCTCATATCCATGCTTCTTTCAACAACACCATCGTTACTATTACTGATCGTCAGGGTAACGCATTGGGTTGGGCAACAGCCGGTGGTTCCGGTTTCCGTGGTTCTCGCAAATCCACTCCGTTCGCAGCTCAGGTTGCAGCAGAGCGTTGCGCAGAAGCCGTAAAAGAATACGGCATCAAGAATCTGGAAGTTATGGTTAAAGGTCCGGGTCCGGGTCGTGAATCTACTGTTCGCGCTCTGAACGCCGCTGGTTTCCGCATCACGAATATTACTGATGTGACTCCGATCCCTCATAACGGTTGTCGTCCGCCGAAAAAACGTCGCGTATAACGCTCCGTTTTTTAGGTTAGTTGGAGATAGAAAATGGCAAGATATTTGGGTCCTAAGCTCAAGCTGAGCCGTCGTGAGGGCACCGACTTATTCCTTAAGTCTGGCGTTCGCGCGATCGATACCAAGTGTAAAATTGAACAAGCTCCTGGCCAGCACGGTGCGCGTAAACCGCGTCTGTCTGACTATGGTGTGCAGTTGCGTGAAAAGCAAAAAGTTCGCCGTATGTACGGTGTGCTGGAGCGTCAGTTCCGTAACTACTATAAAGAAGCAGCACGTCTGAAAGGCAACACAGGTGAAAACCTGCTGGCTCTGCTGGAAGGTCGTCTGGACAACGTTGTATACCGTATGGGCTTCGGCGCTACTCGTGCTGAATCACGTCAGCTGGTTAGCCACAAAGCAATCATGGTAAACGGTCGTGTTGTTAACATCGCTTCTTATCAGGTTAAAGCGAATGACGTTGTTAGCATTCGTGAGAAAGCGAAAAAGCAATCTCGCGTGAAGGCCGCTCTGGAGCTGGCTGAGCAGCGTGAAAAGCCAACCTGGCTGGAAGTTGATGCTGGCAAGATGGAAGGTACGTTCAAGCGTCAGCCAGAACGTTCTGATCTGTCTGCGGACATTAACGAACACCTGATCGTCGAGCTTTACTCCAAGTAAAGCTTAGTACCAAAGAGAGGACACAATGCAGGGTTCTGTGACAGAGTTTCTAAAACCGCGCCTGGTAGATATCGAGCAAGTGAGTTCGACGCACGCCAAGGTGACCCTTGAGCCTTTAGAGCGTGGCTTTGGCCATACTCTGGGTAACGCACTGCGCCGTATTCTGCTCTCATCGATGCCGGGTTGCGCGGTGACCGAGGTTGAGATTGATGGTGTACTTCATGAGTACAGCACCAAAGAAGGCGTTCAGGAAGATATCCTTGAAATCCTGCTCAACCTGAAAGGGCTGGCGGTGAGAGTTCAGGGTAAAGATGAAGTTATTCTTACTCTGAATAAATCTGGCATTGGCCCTGTGACTGCAGCCGACATCACCCACGACGGTGATGTTGAAATCGTCAAGCCGCAGCACGTGATCTGCCACCTGACCGATGAGAACGCAGCTATTAGCATGCGTATCAAAGTTCAGCGCGGTCGTGGTTATGTGCCGGCTTCTGCCCGAATTCATTCGGAAGAAGATGAGCGCCCAATCGGCCGTCTGCTGGTCGACGCATGCTACAGCCCTGTAGAGCGTATTGCCTACAATGTTGAAGCAGCGCGTGTAGAACAGCGTACCGACCTGGACAAGCTGGTCATCGAAATGGAAACCAACGGCACAATCGATCCTGAAGAGGCGATTCGTCGTGCGGCGACCATCCTGGCAGAACAACTGGAAGCTTTCGTTGACTTACGTGATGTACGTCAGCCGGAAGTGAAAGAAGAGAAACCAGAATTCGATCCGATCCTGCTGCGCCCTGTTGACGATCTCGAATTGACTGTCCGCTCTGCTAACTGCCTCAAGGCAGAAGCTATCCACTATATCGGTGATCTGGTACAGCGTACCGAGGTTGAGTTGCTGAAAACGCCGAACCTGGGTAAAAAATCTCTTACTGAGATTAAAGACGTGCTGGCTTCACGTGGTCTGTCTCTGGGCATGCGCCTGGAAAACTGGCCACCGGCAAGCATTGCTGACGAGTAACCGGATCACAGGTTAAGGTTTTACTGAGAAGGATAAGGTCATGCGCCATCGTAAGAGTGGTCGTCAACTGAACCGCAACAGCAGCCATCGCCAGGCTATGTTCCGCAACATGGCAGGTTCACTGGTTCGTCATGAGATCATCAAGACGACCCTGCCTAAAGCGAAAGAGCTGCGTCGCGTAGTTGAGCCGCTGATTACTCTTGCCAAGACTGACAGCGTTGCTAATCGTCGTCTGGCATTCGCCCGTACTCGTGATAACGAGATCGTGGCAAAACTGTTTAACGAACTGGGCCCGCGTTTCGCGAGCCGTGCCGGTGGTTACACTCGCATTCTGAAGTGTGGTTTCCGTGCAGGCGACAACGCGCCGATGGCTTACATCGAGCTGGTTGATCGTTCAGAGAAAGCAGAAGCTGCTGCAGAGTAATCTGCAGTAACGTAAAAAAACCCGCTCCGGCGGGTTTTTTTATATCCGCGATACCACCACTTCTCTAAAATGTCTGTATCAATTCTGTTCAATCCCTGGAGCTGGTAATGTGGTTGCTCGACCAGTGGGCAGAACGCCATATTCGCGATGCCCAAAAAAAAGGTGAATTCGACGATCTCCCGGGAAGCGGCGAACCCCTTGCGCTTGACGATGATTCGCACATCGCGCCTGAACTACGGGCTGGATACCGTTTGCTGAAAAATGCGGGCTGTCTCCCCCCGGAGCTCGAACAGCGCAGAGAAGCTGTTGAACTGGCCGATCTTCTCAAAGAGATCCGCCATGACGATCCACGACATTCTGAACTTAGCCGCCGTCTCGCCCTGCTTGAACTCAAGCTACGCCAGGCTGGGATGAACACTGATTTTCTGCACGGTGAATACGGTGAAAGATTGATGCAGAAAATAAGCGAGGAGTAGTTATGTACCGCATCGGTGAACTTGCGAAGCTTGCGAACGTTACGCCGGATACCATCCGATATTACGAAAAGCAGCAGATGATCGATCATGAAGTACGTACTGAAGGAGGCTTTCGCCTTTATACCGATAACGATCTGCAGCGCCTGCGGTTTATTCGTTATGCGCGTCAGCTCGGTTTCACGCTGGATTCGATCCGCGAGTTATTATCGATCCGCATCGATCCGGAACATCACACCTGCCAGGAATCTAAAAGCATCGTGCAGGCCCGGCTGGATGAAGTCGAAGCGCGTATACAGGAACTGCAAACCATGCAGCGCTCTCTGCAAAGGCTGAATGATGCCTGCTGCGGTACGGCACACAGCAGCATTTATTGTTCAATCCTCGAAGCCCTTGAACAGGGAGCGAGTGGAGAAACGCAGCGCTGTTGATTTTTAGTTCAACCGGGTCTAGACTCCCGTCGTCATAAACCTTGCTCTGGAGACATTATGAGCCGCTATCAGCACACGAAAGGACAAATTAAGGACAATGCCATTGAGGCGTTACTTCACGACCCGTTATTCAGGCAGCGCGTTGAGAAGAATAAAAAAGGGAAAGGAAGTTATCTGCGTAAAGACAAACATGAAAAACGGGGTAACTGGGAGGCCAGTGGCAAGCAAGCGAATCGCTTATTTACCACTGGCCTTCCTGCTTTTATCCATTGATTAGACGCGGTTATTCTGCTCTTTTAACAGATCGCGGATCTCACTTAACAGCACTTCTTCTTTCGTTGGCGCAGGTGCTGCAGCCGGCTCTTCTTTTTTACGGTTGAGCCTGTTGATCAGCTTGATAGCCATAAATATGGCAAACGCGACAATCACAAAATCAAATACGTTCTGAATAAATACGCCGTAGTGCATTACTACTGCCGGAACATCACCCTGAGCTTCACGCAGCGTGAAAGCGAACTGTTTGAAATCAATGCCGCCGATTAACAACCCTAAAGGTGGCATGATAATGTCGGCCACTAATGATGAAACAATCTTGCCGAATGCCGCACCAATAATGACACCCACTGCCAAATCCACCACGTTCCCGCGCATCGCAAATTCGCGAAATTCTTTAATAAAACTCATTGTTCTCTCCTTGTGCCAGCTGACGAGTTTAAGTTTAACAAATCATTAGCCAATTGCCATTCGGGATAATTAAACATTATGAAAAATAAAAGGCACAGAAATGAAAAGGATAAAGTAAGGGTGCTCTTTCTCGAGCACCCAATTCTTTAAAGGAAGAATGGACTTGGCTGGAATAAACGTTCGACGTCGGTAATAAACTTTTTATCGGTAAGGAACATAATAACGTGATCGCCTTGCTCAATTCGTAAATTATCATTGGCAATCATGACATCATTCCCGCGCACAACGGCGCCGATAATCGTGCCTGGCGGCAGTTTAATTTCGTCGATCGAACGGCCGACGACGCGTGACGTCGTTTCATCTCCATGAGCAACGGCTTCAATGGCTTCCGCTACGCCACGGCGGAGCGATGACACACCGACAATATCCGCTTTACGAACATGGCTCAGGAGAGCGGAAATTGTCGCCTGCTGAGGGGAAATGGCAATATCAATAACGCTGCCCTGAACCAGATCGACATACGCCTTACGCTGGATAAGCACCATTACTTTTTTAGCCCCCATGCGCTTCGCGAGCATGGCGGACATTATATTCGCCTCGTCGTCGTTGGTGACGGCAATAAAGAGATCAACTTGATCAATATGCTCTTCAGCCAGCAACTCCTGATCAGACGCATCACCATAAAATACAATCGTATTTTGCAGTTTTTCCGCCAGTTCAGCAGCACGCTGTTGATCGCGCTCGATCAACTTCACGCTGTAATCTTTTTCCAGCCGATGTGCCAGACCGGCGCCGATATTGCCGCCGCCGACCAGCATAATGCGTTTATAGGGTTTTTCGAGACGCTGAAGTTCACTCATCACCGCACGAATATGCTGTGAGGCCGCAATAAAGAAGACCTCATCACCGGCTTCGACAATCGTGGAGCCTTGCGGGCGAATTGGCCTGTCGTGACGGAAAATCGCTGCAACGCGCGTATCGATATGCGGCATGTGCTCGCGCATGGTGGAAAGCGCATTGCCGATCAATGGTCCGCCATAATAGGCCTTAACCACTGCCAGGCTCACTTTGCCCTCAGCAAAGTTCACCACCTGCAGGGCACCCGGATATTCGATCAGGCGATAGATATTGTCGATAACCAGCTGTTCTGGCGCGATGAGGTGGTCAATGGGGACCGCTTCGGAATTAAACAGTTTTTCAGCATCGCGAACATAGTCCGGAGAGCGAATACGCGCAATTCGGTTTGGCGTGTTGAAAAGCGAGTATGCCACCTGACAGGCCACCATATTGGTTTCGTCAGAACTGGTTACCGCAACCAGCATGTCGGCATCGTCGGCGCCCGCCTCACGAAGAACACGTGGGTGCGAACCATGACCCTGCACCACGCGCAGGTCAAACTTGTCCTGTAATACACGCAGACGATCGCCGTTGGTATCAACAATTGTGATGTCGTTGTTTTCGCCAACCAGGTTTTCCGCCAGCGTTCCGCCCACCTGTCCTGCACCCAGAATGATAATCTTCATATCTCGTGACCTGTTCTCAACATCATTCTTTGATTAGCTTAGCGTAAAAGAAGCCATCGCCCTCTTCAGCACCCGGCAGGTTCTGCAGACCCGGGGATTCAGGCGTTCCCGTATCGCGCAGCGCGGCGTCCGGCGTACGTTTAAGGAAGGCCGCGATTTGCTGGCTGTTTTCTTCCGGCAGTACGGAGCAAGTCGCATAGACCAGCGTTCCGCCAGATTTAAGATGCGGCCAAATGGCGTCGAGAATGTCGGATTGCATTTGGGCAAGTTCCTGAATATCACGATCGCGGCGTAGCCACTTGATGTCCGGATGACGACGAATAACACCGGTTGCAGAGCAGGGGGCATCCAGCAAAATGCGATCGAATTGCGTTTCACCACACCATTCTGCGGGTTTGCGTCCATCGCCCTGCTTAACCTGAGCCTTCATGCCCAGACGCTTAAGGTTGTCGTAGACGCGTGAGAGACGCTGTTCATCGAGGTCCACTGCCATCACGCTGGCCTGCGGAGCCACTTCCAGAATATGCGTCGTTTTGCCCCCAGGTGCGGCGCAAAGATCGAGGATCTGCTCGCCATTTTTGGGTTCAAGCCAGGTCATGCAACCCTGCGCCGAGGCATCCTGTACGGTAACCCCGCCCTCATCAAAACCGGGTAATGCATGTACCGGTGCCGGTGAGGCCAGACGTACAGCATCCGGATAGGCTTGATGCGGGAATCCACTCATTCCAGCTTCTTCAAGCAATGCCAGCCATGCGTCTCGGGTGTGGTGATTCCGATTCACGCGTAACCACATTGGCGGACGCTGATTGTTGGCATCGACAATCTCCTGCCACTGCTGTGGATAGGCTTTTTTCAGGCGCTTCAACAGCCAGTCTGGGTGCAGGAAACGTGCTTCGCTTTGGGCAAATTCAGCCAGAAGCTCTTCCTGCTGTCTCTGGAACTGACGCAGTACGCCGTTGATCAGGCCTTTCAACTGAGGGCGTTTAATCGCAACGGCACCTTCCACCGTCTCAGCCAGCGCGGCATGAGGTGGGATGCGGGTATGAAGAAGCTGATAAAAACCCACCATAATCAAATAGTGTACGGTGCGCTGCTTGCCTGTCATTGGGCGTGACATCAGCTTGTTAATCAACCATTCAAGCTGAGAAAGCGTGCGCAGAACGCCAAAGCAGAGCTCCTGAAGCAGGGCTTTGTCTTTATCAGAGACTTTTAGTTGCAGAGGAGGCAGGACGTTACTTAATGACTGGCCCTGCTCGATAACCTGCTCAACGGCCTGAGCCGCCATACTGCGTAGATTTTGTTTTTTCATAACCGTAAAAATAAAAATGCCCGGAAACACCGGGCCTTAAGGATAGATTTGCTCAGGCAAGACGATTGCCCGGAATAAACCATTCGCGGCGGGAATTTAACAGATCCTGAGCGCTCATGGCCTTCTTGCCGGCCGGTTGTAGCGATTCAAGATTCAGGATCCCTTGCGCAGTCGCCACCTGGATCCCGTTCTTGTTGGCGTCAACAATCGTGCCGGGTTCAGCCGTGGTAGTACCGCTAATGACGGAGGCTTTCCAGACTTTCACCGGCTGCTCATCAATCTCCATCCAGCTCATCGGCCACGGATTAAAAGCGCGGATGCAGCGTTCAAGTTGAGCTGCTGACAGGGACCAGTCGATCCGCGCTTCTTCTTTGCTCAGTTTTTCGGCATAAGTCACCAGCGCGTCATCCTGAACTTCCGGTTTCGCCGTGTTGTCAGCAAGCTGCTGGAGCGTGTCGATAAGTCCTTGTGGACCAAGGTCTGCCAGCTTGTCATACAGCGTAGCGCTGGTATCGTCTGACGTTATGGGGCACGCCAGTTTATACAGCATATCGCCGGTGTCTAAACCTACGTCCATCTTCATGATGGTAACGCCCGTTTCGGCATCACCCGCCCAGAGCGAGCGCTGGATAGGTGCAGCACCACGCCAGCGCGGAAGCAGAGACCCATGCACGTTGATGCAACCCAGGCGTGGCATATCAAGCACAGCTTTTGGCAAAATTAAACCGTAAGCCACCACTACCATTACGTCGGCATTCAGATCAGCAACCAGCTGCTGATTTTCCTGTGGGCGCAACGATGCTGGCTGGAAAACGGGTAGCCCATGCTCTTCTGCCAGCACCTTTACAGGGCTCGGCATCAGTTTTTTGCCGCGACCAGCAGGACGGTCCGGCTGGGTAAAGACGCCAACAACCTGGTGACCAGACGATAACAGCGCGTCAAGATGACGCGCTGCAAAATCAGGGGTTCCCGCGAAGATAATACGTAGTGTTTTAGACACGATGATCCTTGTATCCGGGGGGACGTTATGCGCGAGAACGCAAACGATCCAGTTTCTCTACTTTTTGACGAATACGCTGCTGTTTCAGCGGCGAGAGATAATCGATAAACAGTTTACCGACCAGGTGATCCATCTCATGCTGAATACAAATTGCCAGCAGGTCGTCTGCTTCCAGTTCGAACGGGTTACCGTCACGATCCAGAGCGCGAATTTTCACCTTTTCGGCACGCGGTACTAAAGCGCGCTGTTCAGGAATGGACAGACAGCCTTCCTCAATACCGGTTTCGCCACTCTTTTCGAGTAGCTCAGGGTTGATCAGCACCAGACGCTCATCGCGATTTTCGGAAACATCAATCACGATAATACGCTTATGAATGTCCACCTGGGTCGCCGCCAGGCCAATGCCTTCTTCGGCGTACATGGTATCGAACATATCATCAACGATACGCTGGATTTCTGCATTCACTTCTTTGACCGGTTCAGCGACGATGCGAAGGCGCTCGTCCGGAATATGTAACACTTGCAAAACTGCCATAAATTTCCAGAGTCGTGTTCAGGAGTTGATAAGAATACTCTCTCTATTCTAGACAAATCCCCCATCGATTGACAGCATCAGTGACCAATCGCAATGATTGCAGAGGCCGCTTATGGCAGGGGAAAGGATGACGTCTACCGAGATATGGCTACGGCTAATACACACTGGGTCTCTGTGTGGTGATGTAATGCTGGAAGCAGCTGCGCGACTGCAGAAGCAGGAACACCTCAACGTTCTCGTGGCCAGAAATGCCGGGCTGACAGCAAAGCAGGCTGAACGGTTCTTTGCACTCGATGAGAGCGAGCTGGAACGTAGCCTTGTGTGGCTTGAGCTGCCGGGACATCACTTATTAACGCCCAACCATCCCCTATATCCCCCTTTGCTCCGCACGATTCCTGATTATCCCGGGGCGTTATTCATAAAAGGTAACCCTGAGACGCTTAATACCGTTCAGCTGGCGGTAGTAGGTAGTCGTGCGCCGTCATGGTACGGCGAGCGATGGGGGAAAATCCTGTGCGAACAACTGTCACAAAGCGGTTTCACGATCACCAGCGGGCTGGCCTGCGGTATTGACGGCGTAGCCCACAGCGCGGCGCTGTCAGTTAAGGGACGAAGCGTAGCGGTGCTGGGGAACGGTCTTTTTAGCATTTATCCACGCCGGCATCAGGCACTGGCGATGCGGCTTATCGAATCTGACGGCGCGATAGTTTCTGAGTTTCCGCTTTCCGCACAGCCCAGGCCGGCAAACTTTCCGCGTCGTAATCGGATTATCAGCGGGCTTAGCAAAGGCGTGCTGGTGGTTGAAGCGGCGCGCCGAAGCGGTTCGCTGGTCACGGCGCGATGCGCGCTCGAACAGGGAAGAGAAGTATTCGCCTTGCCTGGACCGATAGGTAATCCCGGATGCGAGGGGCCCCACTGGCTGATTAAGCAAGGGGCAACGCCGGTAACGGAAGTAGGAGATATTCTTGAAAATTTGCAATATGGGTTGCAATGGCTGCAGGAAGATCCCGAAAAGCGACAATATTCATCAGATCAGGGAAAGGTGGCATTGCCATTTCCCAAGCTCCTGGCTAACGTAGGAGATGAGGTAACACCTGTTGACGTTGTCGCTGAACGTGCCGGCCAACCTGTGCCAGTAACGGTAGCACAGCTACTCGAACTGGAGTTAGCAGGGTGGATCGCAGCTGTACCCGGCGGCTATGTCCGATTAAGGAGGGCATGCCATGTTCGACGTACTGATGTATTTGTTTGAGACTTACATCCATAACGAAGCAGAAATGCGAGTGGATCAGGACAAATTGACACAGGATCTTACCGATGCGGGGTTTGAGCGGGAAGATATCTATAATGCGTTGATGTGGCTGGAAAAACTGGCTGATTATCAGGAAGGCCTCGCCGAACCGATGCAGCTTGCTTCTGACCCATTGTCAGTACGCATTTATACAGCGGAAGAGTGTGAAAGGCTGGACGCCAGCTGCCGGGGGTTCATCTTATTCCTTGAGCAGATTCAGGTGCTGAACCTCGAAACGAGAGAAATGGTGATAGAGCGCGTCATGGCGCTGGATACAGCAGAATTTGAACTGGAAGATCTCAAGTGGGTGATCCTGATGGTTCTGTTTAATATCCCGGGCTGTGAAAACGCCTATCAGCAAATGGAAGAATTACTCTTTGAAGTGAATGAAGGTATGCTGCACTAATTCAATGTGCAGCACCAAGAGTTGTTATGGCCAAATCAGCACTATTCACGGTGCATAAAAACGAGCCCTGCCCGCAGTGCGGGGCTGAACTTGTTATTCGGTCCGGGAAACACGGCCCGTTTCTCGGTTGTTCACACTATCCGGAATGTGATTATGTCCGTCCCCTGAAAAGCCAGGCGGATGGACATATCGTTAAAATTCTGGAGTGTCAGTATTGCCCACTCTGCGGTGGTGAATTAGCCCTGCGGCAGGGGCGTTTCGGCATGTTTATTGGATGTAGCCGCTACCCGGAATGTGAGCATACGGAACAAATCGATAAGCCTGATGAAACGGCAATTGCGTGCCCACAGTGTCAGCGCGGTCAGTTGGTACAGCGCCGCTCCCGTTATGGTAAGACTTTCCATTCGTGCGATCGCTACCCTGAATGCCAGTTCGTTATCAATTTTAAACCGGTAGCGGGAACCTGCCCTCATTGCAATTATCCGCTACTTATAGAGAAGAAAACCGCGCAAGGCATGAAACGCTTCTGCGCCAGTAAACAATGTGGAAAGCCGGTTACGGCGGATCAAAATAGTGAATAATAACCTGCCATCAGGCTCCATTGCGCATGCCGTGGACGTACTGAAAAAAGAAGAAGTCATCGCCTATCCAACTGAAGCTGTTTTTGGAGTCGGTTGCGATCCTGACAGCGAGACGGCCGTGAGCCGACTGCTTGCCTTAAAACAAAGACCCGTCGAGAAAGGGCTGATTTTGATCGCTGCGAATTACGAGCAGCTTAAACCCTATATCGATGACTCCATGCTGACGCCGGCGCAGCGCGAGACTATCTTCTCCGCGTGGCCTGGCCCGGTGACCTTCGTTTTCCCGGCGCAGCCGACAACGCCTCGCTGGTTAACCGGACGCTTTGATTCCCTCGCCGTTCGCGTAACTGACCATCCGCTGGNNAACCAGCGCCAACTTGACCGGATTGCCACCTTGCCGGACAACCGAAGAAGTACTGGCGCAGTTCGGGAATGACTTCCCAGTCGCTGTCGGTGAAACGGGAGGGCGGCTGAATCCGTCTGAAATTCGCGATGCTTTGACCGGCGAACGTTTTCGCCAGGGGTAATCTCATGGAAACCTATGCTGTTTTTGGTAATCCGATTGCACACAGCAAGTCACCGTTGATCCATCAGCAATTTGCGAAGCAGCTGCAGATAAATCATCCCTATGGTCGCGTACTGGCACCGGTGGATGCATTTATTCCAACGCTGGAGGCTTTTTTCGCCGCGGGCGGTAAAGGCGCGAATGTGACGGTTCCTTTTAAAGAGGAAGCTTTCGAACGAGCGGATGAGCTCACCGAGCGCGCCTCACTGGCTGGTGCAGTCAATACCCTAAAACGGCTTGAGGATGGACGCCTTTTGGGTGACAACACCGACGGGATTGGTTTACTTAGCGACCTGGAACGACTGTCGTTTATTAAGCCCGGGCTTCGGGTCCTGCTGATTGGTGCGGGTGGCGCATCGCGGGGAGTACTGTTGCCTCTGCTTTCACTGGACTGTGCGGTGACCATTACCAACAGAACCTTTTCCCGAGCGGAAGCGCTGGCGGAGTTGTTTGCGCATACCGGCAGCGTGAGCGCGGTAGCGCTTGACGATCTTGCCGATCGTGAGTTCGACCTTGTCATCAACGCCACGTCCAGCGGCATCAATGGCGAGATCCCGGCAATTCCCGCTTCTCTGGTCAGCGCGCATATGTACTTCTATGACATGTTTTATCAGAAAGGGAAGACGCCTTTCCTTAACTGGTGCGAACAACACGGCGCGAAGCAGTTAGCCGATGGGCTGGGAATGCTGGTGGGTCAGGCTGCGCATGCGGTGCTGCTCTGGCATGGCGTGTTGCCTGCGGTCGAACCTGTCATTGAAAAGTTAAAGCAGGAGCTTTCGGCGTGAACCAGGCTATTCATTTCCCGGACAGAGAAAACTGGGATGAGAGTAAACAAGCGGTCTGTTTTCCGGTGCTGGTGCAGGGTATGCAACTTACCTGTGCCATTCATGGGGAAACGCTGTTGCGTCGTTTTGGCGGTTCAGACCCGATAGCGATATTTTGCGAAAATCGCTGGGATCTGGAAGAGGAAGCCAGCGATTTAATTCGCGAACAGCAGGAAGACGATCAGGGCTGGGTTTGGTTGTCCTGATCCAAATAGTCATTCTTCCAGTTAACGTAGTTGTTCGCCGAGTATTTTAACCCTTCGATCTCTGCCTCCTTCAGGGGGCGGATCTGTTTTACCGGGCTTCCCAGATAGAGATAGCCACTCTCCAGCCGTTTGTTCTGCGGGACCAGGCTTCCGGCACCAATCATTACGTCATCTTCTACTATGACGCCATCCAGCAAAATCGACCCCATGCCAACAAGTACGCGATTCCCGATAGTGCAGCCGTGAAGCATCACTTTATGGCCGACGGTAACCTCTTCTCCAATGATGAGGGGATTACCGTCCGGGTTATAGGAGGATTTGTGCGTGACATGCAGAACGCTGCCGTCCTGAATATTGGTACGGGCGCCAATCGACACATAGTTAACATCTCCCCTGATGGCGACGAGGGGCCAGATGCTGACATCATCTGCCATTCGGACATCGCCAATCACCACGCTGCTGGCATCGATCATCACGCGATCGCCTTTTTGGGGGAACCGATCTTTATAAGGCCGTAATACTGCGGGCATATCTACCTCTAACAATGAGCGCTATACAGAAGACTTTGATCATATTAATGGATCGCGGCAAGGCAAAATACGTCAATATTTAAGCAGATCGGGCGGGATTTCAGCGAAAAGCGCGGAAAATCAGCAGTCGGAAAAAAAGATCTAAAAAATACTTGTGCTAAAAAATGGGATCCCTATAATGCGCCTCCATC
>NZ_JAWNFK010000032.1:0-9257 GCF_034107965.1 Enterobacter sp. 61D5 | reverse complement strand
AGCAAAACCCCGCCTTATACCCTTTTATGCACAAAGTTATCCACAATCATGAGCGGATCGCGATGCGATCCCACGAATTGAGCGAAAAGATCAACTATACTAGCGGCAAATATTCTCCTCAGTGCAGGCCCACCTTCATGACCACACAACGCCTCGCCCGCGACTGGCGTCTCCCTACAGCAGGGGTGATGCTGCTGGCACTTCTCTTTGCGGGTTTTACCCTGCATGCGCACTGGAACGCCTTTATCCAGTGGTGTCTCGCCACGCAAATTACGCTGCACCGCTATCTGGTGATGTATCTGCTGCAGCTTAATAACCACCAGTACAGCGGCCGATTATGGCTGTTAACGGGGGCTTTCCTTTATGGTGTACTTCACGCCATCGGACCCGGGCACGGAAAATTCATCGTGACGACCTATCTGACCACCAATAAGGAAAGCGAGCTGGCCGCCCGGGTCGTCCCCTTCCTGGGTAGCCTGATGCAGGGCGTCAGCGCCATTCTGTTTGTCTTTATTCTGGCGGTGGGGTTTAACCTCGCCTCGGGGGATATCAGTACCAGCCGCTGGTACGTGGAGAAGATAAGCGCAGTGCTTATTGGCGCATTCGGTGCTTTTGTCATTTATCAGGCGCTGAAGAGCCTGCGCCCGCGCAGGATGTCTATCTCCGCCATCAAGCCTCTTCATCAGCGCGATGAACACTGTGACTGCGGCCATCACGGCGTAGGTACAGACCTGACGCAGGGCGACTGGAAAACCCGTCTGGGCGTGATTCTGGCGATTGGCGCACGCCCGTGCAGCGGGGCGATCATGATTCTGATGTTTTCGAACGCGCTGGGCATTGTCACCTGGGGAGTGGCCGCGGTCATGACCATGTCTTTGGGCACCGCACTTTCTATTGTGGGGCTTTCCCTGGCAGTACGCTACGCCCGCGAGTGCACGGTGACCTGGTTCGGAGAAAGCGCCTCATTAAGATGGCTGGTGCCAGCAGTCAAAATAGCCGGAGGGATAGTCCTGATCCTGTTTGCGACGGTGCTGTTCCTGACGGTGATCCCCGTCAGCACCAATGGCGACTACATCGCTGCGGGATGCTAATAAAAGAAAACCCGCCGTTGGCGGGTTTCTTTATTACTCGTTGATGCGTGGATGCTGGTCCACCAGTCGGGAGCGTTTTTTCTGCAGCTCTTCAATCTCTGCGTCAATATCCTCAATCTTCTGCTCTACGTTATCGTAGTGCTCGCGCAGGATCTCTTTCGCTTCCTGGATGTCAGACGCCGCAGGCGTTGCGCCTTTCAGAGGGCGATTCGCCGTCTCCTTCATGGTAAGACCGGTAATCAGACCAATCACCGCAATCACCATCAGGTAATAAGCCGGCATCATCAGGTTCTGCGTGCTCTCGACCAGCGAGGCGGCAAGCGTCGGAGTCAGACCGGCAATCAGCACCGAGATGTTAAAGGCCGCGGCCAGCGCGCTGTAGCGAATATGCGTCGGGAACATCGCGGGCAACGTTGAGGCCATCACCCCGATAAAGCAGTTAAGGATCACCGCCAGCATCAGCAGACCGGCAAAAATCAGCCCCAGCACATCACTGTTAATCAGAATGAATGCCGGAATTGCCAGAGCAAACAGCGCAACGCTTCCCAGAATAATGAACGGTCGACGACCAAAACGGTCACTCAACAGGCCCATAATCGGCTGCACAAACAGCATACCCACCATGATGGCGATAATAATCAGCACACCGTGATCTTCCGAGTAGTGAAGGTTATGTGACAGGTAGCTGGGCATGTAGGTCAAGAGCATGTAGTAGGTCACGTTGGTCGAAATCACCAGACCAATACAGGTCAGCAGGCTGCGCCAGTGCTTAGTGGCAATCTCTTTAAACGACACCTTCGGACCATCCTGCAGCCCTTCGCGGTCACCCTGCTCAAGTTTATCGACGTGCTGCTGGAAGGCAGGCGTCTCCTCAAGCGCATGACGCAGGTAGAGGCCAATAATCCCCAGCGGCAATGCCAGGAAGAACGGAATACGCCAGCCCCAGTCGAGGAAGTTATCTTCACCCACCACGGTTGAAATCAGCACGACTACGCCCGCCCCCAGGACAAACCCGGCAATCGATCCGAAGTCCAGCCAGCTTCCCATAAAACCGCGCTTACGGTCCGGGGAATACTCGGCGACGAAGATCGAGGCACCGGTATATTCACCGCCTACGGAGAAGCCCTGGGCCATCTTACAAATCAGCAGGAGAATGGGTGCCCAAATGCCGATGGTGGCGTAAGACGGTATAAGGCCGATACAGAATGTACTGATCGACATAATGACGATGGTGATGGCCAGAATCTTCTGACGACCATATTTATCGCCGAGCATACCGAAGAACAGACCGCCCAGCGGGCGAATCAGGAAGGGAACGGAGAACGTACCCAGTGCGGCGATCATCTGCAGGCTGGGATCGGCCCCGGGGAAAAACACTTTACCTAACGCATAGGCTACAAAGCCGTAGACACCAAAATCGAACCATTCCATCGCATTACCGAGCGAGGCTGCGGTAATGGCTTTACGCAGCTTTGCGTCATCAATAATGGTGACGTCGCGAAGCGTGATGGGTTTAATCTTTTTCCTTCTCAGCATAGCTATCCTCGTTGACTCGGCCCTGTCTGTTTCACAGTCCAGTTAGCGTTCTGTGAACCATGGGATCCGCTCCATGCGAATCGCCTTATTCAAGCGTAGCAGGTTTACTTACATTGACGTTTTACGTCGATACAACCGAACCTGTTGACGCCTGCCTGGGCAGTTAATGACCTTTTTACCCTACCAGCGTTTATATTTGTGATCAACTTCACACATATTTTCGCGTCTCGTCAACTCAGTCCAATTTTTGTCAAGGAGTGCAAATAAGTACTTCCTTACCCCATCTAAAGGACATCCTCCCGCGCGTCATTATTTCTTTCTTAACGGAAAAACAAACCACGTTAATTCACATCAGGTTTACATAAATTTTCATCAACAGGAACCAGCTTCAGGTTTTACATTGAATATGTGATGGATATAACTAAAACAATGTTTTATTTTCATTGAATCAATATTCCAATGATCGCATCATAAATCCTAATTCAGCGTTTTATGTGTTTCAGAAAAAGGTTAATTGAGAGCACGCATTTAATTTTGTTGCAGGGCTTTCGAAAAAGCACCGCAAGCAATAAGAGTAATTGATTGAATTTATTGACTAATTCCTAACACCTATCACCCGTCCTGCGGGATCCGATGTGAGGTTTGTCTATGAAGATTAAAGCCACGATAGAACGTATACCCGGCGGCATGATGCTGGTTCCGCTGGTGCTGGGCGCCATCCTGAATACTCTTGCTCCCGATACCGGAGCCTATTTCGGTGGTTTCACAAAAGGCATGATAACAGGCACGGTTCCCATTCTTGCCGTCTGGTTTTTTTGTATCGGCGCATCCATTAATTTGCGGGCAACGGGGACAGTATTACGGAAATCCGGAACGCTGGTGATAACCAAAATAGCGGTAGCCTGGGCGGTGGCAATGATATGCGCGATGTTCATTCCGGAGAATGTAATTCAGACCGGGTTCTTTGCGGGTTTATCGGTCCTGGCGATTGTCTCGGCAATGGATATGACCAACGGCGGATTGTACGCCAGCCTGATGAACCAGTACGGAACGAAAGAAGAGTCCGGCGCATTTGTGTTGATGTCTCTGGAGTCCGGCCCATTGATGACGATGCTGATCCTGGGGTCTGCTGGCCTGGCCTCGTTTGAACCGCACCATTTTGTCGGCGCAATCCTGCCCTTCCTGGTCGGTTTCGCCCTTGGCAATCTCGACCGCGATCTGCGTGATTTCTTCAGCAAAGCCACGCCGGTGCTGATCCCTTTCTTCGGTTTCGCACTGGGGAACACCATCAACCTGAAGGTCATTCTCGATACCGGCCTGCTGGGCATTGTGCTGGGTGTCGCCGTGATCGTCATCACCGGTATTCCGCTGATTATTGCCGACCGCGTAATCGGAGGAGGAAACGGCACGGCCGGCGTCGCCGCCTCTTCAGCCGCGGGAGCTGCTGTTGCAAACCCGGTGATTATCGCCCAAATTAACCCGGCCTTCGAACCGGTCGCCGCTTCAGCGACGGCACTGGTTGCCGCGAGCGTAATTGTCACCGCGATTCTGGTCCCCATCATCACGGCGCTGTATGCGAAACGCTACGGGAATATGCAAGAGACCCTGCCTGAACCGAAGCCGATAGAAATGAATCATTAACACACCGCACCATTCCCTCTCCCAACGGGGAGAGGGTGAGGGATTTACCCAAAAATCTCTTCCACCATCCCGTCCACCAGCCGTTTTGCCGAACAGAGCCTCGGCATGCCCAGCGCGACGGTCTGCCAGTTTTGCGTCACTGACCAGCTCACCGGATGTTGATCCGCCTGACACCAGTCCCCCAGCCAGCCCAGCATGTCTTTATGATCGATTAAACCCGGAGAGGCCGGCGTTGTCAGCCACTGGTGATAGAAATGGCGGGTCGTGGGGGACGCATTGATGCCCTGTGCCAGATAGTTAGCCGCCATGCTGCGCAGGTTATCCTTAAGCATTGCCGCCACATCTTCATTCGCGAGACGGCATGCGTCACCAAATGCCCCCCAGCGCAGCTCTTCCAGGACGATAAAACAGCGCCCGGCCAGCGACCAGCCATCATAATGCCCGGCCCGCCAGCGGGTAAAAATCTGCTCGCTGTGCTCACCCGCCTGCACCGTCAGCCCGCGCTGGGTTAGCGCCTTCTCTTTATATGCGGCGCGTTGGGTAAAATGAGAGGCGAGTTCAGCGTACTGCTGCATCAGCCCCGGGGACTGCTGGGCGCGCGGGTGAGTCTGCTGGCGCAAAGCAATCAGTTTCTCTGCCATCAGCGTCAGCGCGAGATGACCCGGGTCAAGCATGCCGGCCAGTTTTTCCGCCAGGCCCAGGCGCAGCGCTGCATTTTCATTGAGCATACCCGCTATCGCCCAGGGGCGTAGCCGGGTATGCGTCATGATTTCCTGAGTCAAACGCTCACGAAACTGAAGCTGTTGAGGTCCCAGGTGAGGATGACGCGCCGCGTCCACTCCCTGAACCAGATCGACCATAAATTTTGGATTAATACACTCCAGCGTTCGCCCGGGGCCGTCCAGTAGTGGTGTTGTCATGGTTGCTCTGCCGCGAATAGAGTTTGAATATCATCGCGTAACAGTCGGGTATCTTCCTGTATCCACGTTGCAGTAGTAATACTTTGCTTCAACAACTGGCAGAGCGCTCGGGTTGAATGCTCATTCTGTTGACGCACTGCGAGGCTATCACGCAAGCTTTCCTGTAACCCGGTCAGGCACAGCGAAAATTCTGCAAAGAACGTTGCCATTCCTGCCGTAACAGAGACATCGACCTGCGCGGAAAAAGCTTTACGTATTTGTTCACAAAACAGCTCAATATGTTGCTTAAATTTGTCATGTAGCTGCGCAATATCGATAACATAGCGCGTGCGCGTTTCCACATACTCATCCCAGCCCCAGCCCGGGTTATTGAGCCAGCGAGAGACCGTTTCTCGCATGCTGCTCCCGCCTGATGACGGGCCTGCCTGGCTGTCATCCTGCGCTATCGCATCATTAAACAGCGCCCGCGTATTGAAGTTAAGCTGGTGAGCCTGAAACGCCGGGAAACTGATCCGCGCCCGAAAGCCCGCATGGCTGAGATGCTCTTTAATACGCGTTTCGATGGGGCGCATGGCTTCGTTCAGGGAACGCGCAAGCGTAGATTCAAGCTGGTCGAAGCGTAACGCCAGCTCCCGGCAGATTTTCGTCTGTGCATCCAGCATCACCCGTTCGCAGGAGGAGCGGATCTTACTTAGCGCGATCTGCGCCTTCCCTTCATCGTCCAGAACCAGCTGCTTCAGCTCGTGCGGCTCGTCACCGTGAGCGTTCTGCCGATCGATGCCTGCCAAATCAAGAATATGCTGAGCGCTGAACACCTCGCCAATCGCCTGGTTAAGCGCGTTTTTTTGGGCACCCATAAAGTCCGCAGTGGCGTTCAGCGCCTCCTCAACTTCATGTTTCACCTCATCGCTCACCACGCTCTGACGCGTCTGGAGAAGCGCCATATCCTCTTCCAAACGTGCGATATTCAGTTCCAGCGCCTCAAAGGCAACCGTCAGCCCCTGATAGCGGAAGTCGAGGTACTCCCGGGCATTTTGTGCGTAGTTGAGCAGCTTGTGCGAGGCCGAACGCAGCGCGTAAAGCGAGGAATTGGCATAGGCGGCGTAGATCAGCTTGCGTATCGGTTGTTCGAAAAGCGAATCTTCCCAGAGTAAATCGGCAGCATGACGAATATGGTCGATATCGTCCAGGTCCGCCGTACGCCAGCGCCGCCCAAGCGCCGCTTCGGCAAAGTCCTGCACCCAGGGTTGCTCCTGATGATCCGGCAGTTGTCCGTGGTTACTCATCTCGTAGCGAGCGCGGTTTGCCAGATAGGCCCACATGGACGAAACGGGGTAGATTTGGCCAGGCGAAATATTGCCTTTCATTAAGGTGCCGGAGATCATCGCCCGGATCTGCTCTTCATCGTCGCTATTGCGATCTTTCTGATCGAACTTATTGACCAGCGCATACAGCGGCACGGATTTTCCCGCCGCGGAAATGGCCTGGCGGACTTCTTCATCAGAGATGGATTTAAGCTGGGTATAATCCATCACGGCCAGCACCGCCGACGCGCGGGACAACTGCTCGCTGAGCATTTTTTGCAGATGCGGCTGTCCGGCCTCATTCGGCCCGGGCGTATCGAGCAGCGTCAGCTGTCCGAGGTGAGCATCCAGACCCGCAAGATGCACGAACTCCACTTCAATCACCGGAATATGTTCGATAGCCGCATACTCAGAGAAGGGAAACTCCACCCCTAACGCCTGGGAAAGTCTCACCAGGTCGTTGAGGCTTTTCAGACAATAAAATATCGGCTGCGCGCCCAGGTGATGCTTCTCAAAAGCCTCTCCTTTTTCAATGCGCTCCAGCAGCGTATTCATGTCTTTATCAATTTCCAGATGCTGAGCCAGCTTTCCGCGATCGTAATCGCATAGCTTTTTCTGTAGCAGTTGGATCAATTCATCAATGGGCGAGGCATGTGAGAAATGCAGCACCGGCTCCTTCTGACCCGGCGTGTGGCGAATCAGAGTAGGAAGCGCCGTCATCGGACGATTGCGGTTCGGCAACACTTCGGTCCCCACAATCGCATTAATGGTGGTCGATTTCCCCGCTTTCATAGTGCCCACAATAGCCAGGACCATTTCCAGCCGGGTTATTTTTCGTAATTCATTATTCAGCATCGCCTGCTGCGCTTCGACACCGCGCGCGCTAAAATGCAAAGGTAAAACGTTGTTCTTTTCACCCGTAATAGCAGCCGCGGTGCTCTCCAGCATCGCAGTCGGCATAGATTTCAACGTATCAAGGTTTTGCAGGGAGAGCTGTAACAAACGCTCAGCTTCCTGGCTTAATTCAAAAATGGTCTGTGTGTGCATGATAAAAGCCTTTCCTTAACGCAAATTTATTACTTTTATTAAGCCACTGGTATTAATTATGTTGTTCAGGCTTATATGATCACGTGTGGAAAACATGTTCGCCGAAATATAACTGATTGATGATAATCAGAAATAATTCGCTATCCTTGCATGGCGTGTATAGCTCCCCTCCTGGCCTGACGGCCAAAGGAAAAAAGCGTAGCCCAATTTTAAGAAACTTCAGGATATATCATCATTATTTACCCACCTAAAAAGAGAGGTAATACGCCCCTGCCAAAAGATATGGATGGCAGTGAAGTCAGGAGATAAATAACAATGTGTCGCTTCACCTTATCCGAAATGAAGGAGCGTAGCAATTTGCTGCAATAAAATATTCGATATATTTAGCGTCATTTCTTCCCACCGTGTTAATGAGGTAAGCATCGCTTAACTGACTGACAGGAAATGTCACTCCCGATACGCTTTTTGCATTTTTTTAATTCACAATGTCACCGACAAACGTGTGGATTTGCGCTATACTTGCCGCCTTTTTCGGCACGCTGCCGTCATTTAGCTGGCACTTTCCAGCGCGTTTACACTTTTTGAGGATACCGATATGTCACTCCCACACTGCCCAAAATGCAATTCTGAATACACCTATGAAGATAATGGCATGTTCATCTGCCCGGAATGCGCTCACGAATGGAACGATGCCGAACCATCACACGATGCTGATGCACTTGTCGTAAAAGATGCGAACGGCAATCTGCTGGCGGACGGCGACAGCGTAACCGTGATTAAAGATCTGAAAGTGAAGGGCAGTTCTTCCATGCTGAAGATCGGCACCAAAGTGAAGAATATCCGTCTGGTTGAAGGCGATCATAATATCGACTGCAAAATTGACGGCTTCGGTCCGATGAAGCTGAAATCAGAGTTCGTGAAAAAGAACTGATTTACCCGCCCGGTGGCGCTTCGCTTACCGGGCTTGCGGGAACTACACTTAACGAGCTTTTCTTACGTGAGGTAAAGATTATGCCGTTAAGTCCCTACATCTCGTTCGCCGGCAACTGTGCAGAAGCCACTTCTTTCTACCAGCAAGCCGTCGGCGCAGAGCTTCTCTATAAAATCACCTTCGGCGAAATGCCAAAAAGCGATAACAGCGAAGAAGGCTGTCCGTCCGGTATGCAATTTCCGGATTCGGCTATCGCTCACTCCAATGTCCGCATTGCGGGCAGCGATATCATGATGAGCGACTGGATGCCGCCGGGCAGCAACGCGCAGTACGCGGGCTTCACGCTGGTACTCGATACTCAGGACGTTAATGAAGGCAAGCGCTGGTTCGACAACCTCGCCGCGGGCGGGAATATCGACATGGCCTGGCAGGAAACCTTCTGGGCACACGGTTTCGGTAAAGTCACCGATAAATACGGCGTGCCGTGGATGATTAACGTCGTTAAGCAGCAACAAACGCCTTAGGCCGGATAAGCGCAGCGCNNCTGCGCTGACCGGGCCTACGGTGATTGTCATCGAATTCCCCTCAACTCTTCAAACTCCCGCAACCCAGACTTAACCCAAATGTCACATTGATGCGCCAGCATGAGGCCACATTTATCGTGAGGCCCAGCACATGCAAACCGTCATCCGCGTCGAGAAACTGAGCAAGACCTTCAATCACAATAAGGCTCTGCATGCCGTTGATCTGACCGTCCAGCAGGGCGAAATGGTGGCGCTGCTGGGGC
>NZ_JAWNFK010000031.1:1840-4897 GCF_034107965.1 Enterobacter sp. 61D5 | reverse complement strand
TCTTCTGTCTCTCTCACCGCCGAAACAGCTTCGGCGTTGTAAGGTTAAGCCTCACGGTTCATTAGTATCGGTTAGCTCAACGCATCGCTGCGCTTACACACCCGACCTATCAACGTCGTCGTCTTCAACGTTCCTTCAGGACTCTCAAGGAGTCAGGGAGAACTCATCTCGGGGCAAGTTTCGTGCTTAGATGCTTTCAGCACTTATCTTTTCCGCATTTAGCTACCGGGCAGTGCCATTGGCATGACAACCCGAACACCAGTGATGCGTCCACTCCGGTCCTCTCGTACTAGGAGCAGCCCCCCTCAATTCTCCAGCGCCCACGGCAGATAGGGACCGAACTGTCTCACGACGTTCTAAACCCAGCTCGCGTACCACTTTAAATGGCGAACAGCCATACCCTTGGGACCTACTTCAGCCCCAGGATGTGATGAGCCGACATCGAGGTGCCAAACACCGCCGTCGATATGAACTCTTGGGCGGTATCAGCCTGTTATCCCCGGAGTACCTTTTATCCGTTGAGCGATGGCCCTTCCATTCAGAACCACCGGATCACTATGACCTGCTTTCGCACCTGCTCGAGCCGTCACTCTCGCAGTCAAGCTAGCTTATGCCATTGCACTAACCTCCTGATGTCCGACCAGGATTAGCTAACCTTCGTGCTCCTCCGTTACTCTTTGGGAGGAGACCGCCCCAGTCAAACTACCCACCAGACACTGTCCGCAACCCGGATCACGGGTCTACGTTAGAACACCAGCCATTAAAGGGTGGTATTTCAAGGTTGGCTCCACGCAGACTGGCGTCCACGCTTCAAAGCCTCCCACCTATCCTACACATCAAGGACCAGTGTTCAGTGTCAAGCTATAGTAAAGGTTCACGGGGTCTTTCCGTCTTGCCGCGGGTACACTGCATCTTCACAGCGAGTTCAATTTCACTGAGTCTCGGGTGGAGACAGCCTGGCCATCATTACGCCATTCGTGCAGGTCGGAACTTACCCGACAAGGAATTTCGCTACCTTAGGACCGTTATAGTTACGGCCGCCGTTTACCGGGGCTTCGATCAAGAGCTTCGCGTTGCCGCTAACCCCATCAATTAACCTTCCGGCACCGGGCAGGCGTCACACCGTATACGTCCACTTTCGTGTTTGCACAGTGCTGTGTTTTTAATAAACAGTTGCAGCCAGCTGGTATCTTCGACTGATTTCAGCTCCACCCGCAGGGGCTTCACCTACATATCAGCGTGCCTTCTCCCGAAGTTACGGCACCATTTTGCCTAGTTCCTTCACCCGAGTTCTCTCAAGCGCCTTGGTATTCTCTACCTGACCACCTGTGTCGGTTTGGGGTACGATTTCGTGTTACCTGATGCTTAGAGGCTTTTCCTGGAAGCAGGGCATTTGTTACTTCAGCACCGTAGTGCCTCGTCATCACACCTCAGCGTTAAAAAGGTACCGGATTTACCTGGAACCTCCGCCTACATGCTTAAACCGGGACAACCGTCGCCCGGCTAACATAGCCTTCTCCGTCCCCCCTTCGCAGTAACACCAAGTACAGGAATATTAACCTGTTTCCCATCGACTACGCCTTTCGGCCTCGCCTTAGGGGTCGACTCACCCTGCCCCGATTAACGTTGGACAGGAACCCTTGGTCTTCCGGCGAGCGGGCTTTTCACCCGCTTTATCGTTACTTATGTCAGCATTCGCACTTCTGATACCTCCAGCATGCCTCACAGCACACCTTCAACGGCTTACAGAACGCTCCCCTACCCAACAACGCATAAGCGTCGCTGCCGCAGCTTCGGTGCATGGTTTAGCCCCGTTACATCTTCCGCGCAGGCCGACTCGACCAGTGAGCTATTACGCTTTCTTTAAATGATGGCTGCTTCTAAGCCAACATCCTGGCTGTCTGTGCCTTCCCACATCGTTTCCCACTTAACCATGACTTTGGGACCTTAGCTGGCGGTCTGGGTTGTTTCCCTCTTCACGACGGACGTTAGCACCCGCCGTGTGTCTCCCGTGATAACATTCTTCGGTATTCGTAGTTTGCATCGGGTTGGTAAGCCGGGATGGCCCCCTAGCCGAAACAGTGCTCTACCCCCGAAGATGAGTTCACGAGGCGCTACCTAAATAGCTTTCGGGGAGAACCAGCTATCTCCCGGTTTGATTGGCCTTTCACCCCCAGCCACAAGTCATCCGCTAATTTTTCAACATTAGTCGGTTCGGTCCTCCAGTTAGTGTTACCCAACCTTCAACCTGCCCATGGCTAGATCACCGGGTTTCGGGTCTATACCCTGCAACTTAACGCCCAGTTAAGACTCGGTTTCCCTTCGGCTCCCCTATACGGTTAACCTTGCTACAGAATATAAGTCGCTGACCCATTATACAAAAGGTACGCAGTCACACCACGAAGGTGCTCCCACTGCTTGTACGTACACGGTTTCAGGTTCTTTTTCACTCCCCTCGCCGGGGTTCTTTTCGCCTTTCCCTCACGGTACTGGTTCACTATCGGTCAGTCAGGAGTATTTAGCCTTGGAGGATGGTCCCCCCATATTCAGACAGGATACCACGTGTCCCGCCCTACTCTTCGAGTTCACAGCCTGTGTGCTTTCGTGTACGGGACTGTCACCCTGTACCGTGCGACTTTCCAGACGCTTCCACTAACACACAAGCTGATTCAGACTCTGGGCTGCTCCCCGTTCGCTCGCCGCTACTGGGGGAATCTCGGTTGATTTCTTTTCCTCGGGGTACTTAGATGTTTCAGTTCCCCCGGTTCGCCTCGTTAACCTATGTATTCAGTTAACGATAGTGCAACGAATTGCACTGGGTTTCCCCATTCGGACATCGCCGGGTCAAAGGTTCATATCACCTCGCCGGCGCTTTTCGCAGATTAGCACGTCCTTCATCGCCTCTGACTGCCAGGGCATCCACCGTGTACGCTTAGTCGCTTAACCTCACAACCCGAAGATGTTTCACTTCTGATTGCGAAAATTTGAGAGACTCGAACACACCATTAAGATGTGTCGTTTCAATTTTCAGCTTGATCCAGATTTTTAAAGAGCAAA
>NZ_JAWNFK010000031.1:0-1733 GCF_034107965.1 Enterobacter sp. 61D5 | reverse complement strand
TTCATCAGACAATCTGTGTGAGCACTACAAAGGCAGGTTCTTTAAGGTAAGGAGGTGATCCAACCGCAGGTTCCCCTACGGTTACCTTGTTACGACTTCACCCCAGTCATGAATCACAAAGTGGTAAGCGCCCTCCCGAAGGTTAAGCTACCTACTTCTTTTGCAACCCACTCCCATGGTGTGACGGGCGGTGTGTACAAGGCCCGGGAACGTATTCACCGTAGCATTCTGATCTACGATTACTAGCGATTCCGACTTCATGGAGTCGAGTTGCAGACTCCAATCCGGACTACGACGCACTTTATGAGGTCCGCTTGCTCTCGCGAGGTCGCTTCTCTTTGTATGCGCCATTGTAGCACGTGTGTAGCCCTACTCGTAAGGGCCATGATGACTTGACGTCATCCCCACCTTCCTCCAGTTTATCACTGGCAGTCTCCTTTGAGTTCCCGGCCGGACCGCTGGCAACAAAGGATAAGGGTTGCGCTCGTTGCGGGACTTAACCCAACATTTCACAACACGAGCTGACGACAGCCATGCAGCACCTGTCTCAGAGTTCCCGAAGGCACCAAAGCATCTCTGCTAAGTTCTCTGGATGTCAAGAGTAGGTAAGGTTCTTCGCGTTGCATCGAATTAAACCACATGCTCCACCGCTTGTGCGGGCCCCCGTCAATTCATTTGAGTTTTAACCTTGCGGCCGTACTCCCCAGGCGGTCGACTTAACGCGTTAGCTCCGGAAGCCACGCCTCAAGGGCACAACCTCCAAGTCGACATCGTTTACGGCGTGGACTACCAGGGTATCTAATCCTGTTTGCTCCCCACGCTTTCGCACCTGAGCGTCAGTCTTTGTCCAGGGGGCCGCCTTCGCCACCGGTATTCCTCCAGATCTCTACGCATTTCACCGCTACACCTGGAATTCTACCCCCCTCTACAAGACTCTAGCCTGCCAGTTTCGAATGCAGTTCCCAGGTTGAGCCCGGGGATTTCACATCCGACTTGACAGACCGCCTGCGTGCGCTTTACGCCCAGTAATTCCGATTAACGCTTGCACCCTCCGTATTACCGCGGCTGCTGGCACGGAGTTAGCCGGTGCTTCTTCTGCGGGTAACGTCAATTGCTGAGGTTATTAACCTCAGCACCTTCCTCCCCGCTGAAAGTACTTTACAACCCGAAGGCCTTCTTCATACACGCGGCATGGCTGCATCAGGCTTGCGCCCATTGTGCAATATTCCCCACTGCTGCCTCCCGTAGGAGTCTGGACCGTGTCTCAGTTCCAGTGTGGCTGGTCATCCTCTCAGACCAGCTAGGGATCGTCGCCTAGGTGAGCCGTTACCCCACCTACTAGCTAATCCCATCTGGGCACATCTGATGGCAAGAGGCCCGAAGGTCCCCCTCTTTGGTCTTGCGACGTTATGCGGTATTAGCTACCGTTTCCAGTAGTTATCCCCCTCCATCAGGCAGTTTCCCAGACATTACTCACCCGTCCGCCGCTCGTCACCCGAGAGCAAGCTCTCTGTGCTACCGCTCGACTTGCATGTGTTAGGCCTGCCGCCAGCGTTCAATCTGAGCCATGATCAAACTCTTCAATTTAAGTTTGATGCTCGTGAATTAAACTTCGTAATGAATTACGTATGTTCACTCAGAGACTTGGTATTCATTTTTCGTCCGAGGACGTTAAGAATCCATGTCACTTTGAGTGCCCACACAGATTGTCTGATAAATTGTTAAAGAGCAGT
>NZ_JAWNFK010000030.1:0-1314 GCF_034107965.1 Enterobacter sp. 61D5 | reverse complement strand
TGGACTGACCCCACGCCCGTAGACAAATTCTGTCCTCACGATGAGGCCTGTTCGAAGGCCTCCGGACTGACGCCGCCGAGGTGACTGTGGCGCCGGGCCCGGTTGTAGAACACTTCAATGTAATCGAAGATATCGGCCCGGGCCAGATCCCGGGTTTTATAGATGCGTTTTCTGATCCGCTCTTTTTTCAGCGAACTGAAGAACGATTCGGCCACCGCATTATCCCAGCAGTTGCCACGCCTGCTCATGCTCGGGGCCAGGTTATTGGCCCGGCAGAAGCGCTGCCAGTCGTCACTGCCGTACTGGCTGCCCTGGTCCGAGTGTACGATAACCTCACCGTCCGGTTTTCGACGCCAGACGGCCATCATCAGCGCGTCGAGAGCCAGTTCGCGAGAGAGAGTGGGCTTCATCGACCAGCCGACCACGTTACGGGCGAAGAGATCGATAACCACCGCCAGATACAGCCAGCCCTGCCAGGTGCGGATGTAAGTGATGTCTGTAACCCAGACCTGATTGGCCCGGACAACGGTAAACTGCCGCTGCACGCGATTAGGGGCAACCACTGAAGGCCGGCCGGCGATACGACGCGGCGCTTTATAGCCGCGTACGGCTTTGATCCGGTTTTGTTGCATAATACGACCCACCCGGTTTTTGCCGCAGGTTTCCCCGATCTCATTCAGATCGCCATGAACCCGACGATAGCCATAGACGCCACCGCTAAGGGAATATGAATCGCGGATGAGCGTCAGCAGACGCTGGTTATCTTTATCCCGCGCAGAGACCGGGTTGTGCAGCCACGCATAGAACCCGGCCCGGGCGACATTCAGTACCCGACACATCGTCATCACACCCCATACAGTGCGGTGCTCATTGATAAAGCGGTACTTCAGTCGGGCTCCCTTGCAAAGTACCGCGCGGCCTTTTTCAGGATATCCCGTTCTTCCTCAGTGCGCTTCAGCTGTGCCCTGAGCTTCAGGATCTCGCTTTTGGCTTCCAGTAAATCCCGGGCATGCTGTTCGCTGTTATCAGGCTTGATAGCCCGTAGCCACTTGTAGAGGCTGTGCGCAGAAACGCCCAGACGGTCGGATACTTCGGCAACGGAATAACCGCGCTCCGTTATCTGACGGACGGCTTCTTCCTTAAATTCAGGTGTAAATCGTGGTGTGCCCATACGCTTCTCCTATGCTCAAACTATAGGGCAGGATCGTCTACCGGGGCGGGGTCAGTCCATTATTTGCGAACAGCGCTCTAGTAAAATGAAGTCATACCAGGCGCAGTTACGCAAATGATCTGGAGCGAAGCAATTAGCTTTTC
>NZ_JAWNFK010000029.1:0-10133 GCF_034107965.1 Enterobacter sp. 61D5 | reverse complement strand
CGGTTCGCGCTGTACGCTTACAAATATTTCAGGTGATCGTATTTTATTTTGTTGACCAGCCGCGCAAACCGTGAGTCTGTTCAGAACTCGTTTCTGAACAGGGGAGGGGTTGGACAAGCCCACCGGGCGCGTCAGGTTGTAACAATTGGGTATGCTCTATATATACCATCAGCAAAGATACCGAAGAATGTTATTGTGACCACATAAGTGATACCATATTACACAAGACCACTTAAATGTTACCAGAAGGGCAAATAATGTTCGTTTTTGGTTACCTCCGGGCATCAACATCAGAGCAGGATGCCAGTCGGGCAAAAAATGCACTCAAGGCATTTGCAAACCAACATGGCCATCGTATTGCTGGCTGGTATATCGATAATGTATCCGGTACGACAATGAACCGCCCTGAACTAATCAGGCTTCTTGAAGATGCAGAACCCGGTGATATCATTCTCATTGAACAAGTCGACAGGCTTACCCGTCTGGATGATGGGGGCTGGGAGACCCTCAGAAAGCAAATCACCGACAAGCAGCTGGCCATCGTCAGCCTTGATCTACCAACCAGCCATCTGGCGCTATCCAGCACAGTAAGTGATGACTTTACCCGTAGCATGCTGAAGGCCGTAAATGGCATGATGCTGGATATGCTCGCCGCTATTGCCCGAAAAGACTACGAGGACAGGCGACGTCGCCAGGCTCAAGGTATAAGCAAGGCAAAAGCAGAGGGCAAATATCGGGGCAGGGTAGCTGATGCGCAGAAACATGAACTGATACGCACTCTGCGTCTGGTCAACGGTAAATCGCTGCGGGAAACAGCCCGTCTGGCTGGAGTTTCAAAAATGACGGTCATCAGAGTCTGCGCCAGCGTTAGTTAGATACCGAACGCCGGCATTCCCGGCAAGGAAGAAAGAACTTATGCCATCCACTAAAAAAAATGATGCATATGCACGCTGGCTCATAGAGCAGGCAAACAGGAAAGAAAAAGAAGAAATTTCATGTTCGCTCGGAAGGCTAAAAATCACTCTGTTTAATGTTGTGGTGATCGGCCTTCTCTCAGCTATTTTGATACTAGCGATAATGCATGTACCTTCATAGAGCAGCGTGCAGCCAGTAGTGGTAACATATCGGGGTCATTTTTCAGAGCCAGGCTGATGAAGAAGAAAAGCAGCACACTCACTCCCCACGATGCCACGTTCAGGCAGTTCCTGACGCAACCGGATATTGCCCGGGATTTCATGGAAATTCACCTGCCTGCAGAACTGCGCTCAGTCTGCGATCTCAGCACACTGAAGCTGGAGTCCGGCTCGTTCGTAGAGGAAGATCTCCGCCAGTATTTCAGTGACGTCCTCTACAGTCTGAAAACCACAGCCGGCGACGGATATATTCATGTTCTGATCGAGCACCAGTCAACGCCTGACAAACATATGGCTTTCCGCCTGATACGCTATGCGGTGGCCGCTATGCAGCGCCACCTGGAGGCAGGGCATAAAAAACTGCCTCTGGTGATACCGGTGCTGTTCTATACGGGTAAACGCAGCCCGTATCCTTATTCAACCCGGTGGCTGGATGAATTTGACAATCCGGCGCTGGCAGGCAAGCTCTACAGCAGCGCTTTCCCGCTGGTAGACGTTACGGTCATTCCGGATGATGAAATCGCCGGCCATCGCAGTATGGCCGCACTGACTTTGCTGCAGAAACATATTCATCAGCGGGACCTCGCTGAACTGGTTGACCGGCTGGCACCCATTTTGCTGGCCGGATATCTGTCTTCATCCCAGGTAATATCGCTGGTACACTATATCGTGCAGGCAGGCGAAACAGCTGACGCCGAAGCCTTTGTACGCGAACTGGCACAGCGTGTGCCGCAACACGGAGACGCACTCATGACCATCGCACAACAGCTTGAACAGAAGGGTATCGAGAAGGGCATCGAGAAGGGCAGGGCTGAAGGCCTGCAGCTCGGTGAACAGCGCGGTATTGAAAAAGGAGAGCGTGAAGCTACCCTTAAAATTGCCCGTACCATGCTGCAGAACGGTATCGATCGCAGTACCGTCATGAAAATGACCGGTCTGTCTGAAGACGACCTTGCGCAGATCCGCCACTAATCCTTTCCTGAGACTCCCTGTCCGGCCATCAGCGTAAACTGGTGGGGCAGGGAGGCACCAGACTCAGGCTCTGCGTGCCAGTCACAGCGATTAAACAGCTTAATCACCCCCGCCACATTCCCCGTCAGACCCGCTGTCAGCGGATATATCTGTCGGCCGCTGTCGTCAAAAGCGACATCGAGGTTGTCCCGGGACAGATAAATGCCGTTCACGCCCGCACTGAGCGCCACGGCATTTCGGCCGGACCATTCGCGATCGCTCAGCAGACGGTAGTTCCAGTGCATATCTTTCGCTGTTTCCAGGGCATACGTCAGCCGGAACAGGTCGTTCTGCTCGGACAACTCACCGGTGCAGGAGCGCCAGAGGTAATTCAGCTTGCTGGCCAGCTTCGCGCTGATGCCCAGCTGGCGCCCCTGCTTCAGAAGCCATTCGATATCGGGTGTAACATCACGCGAAAACCGGCGTTGCTTAAGCGCAGTCGCAAGCCATCGGGTGAGAAAGAGGTTTTCCTGTGCCGGCGACAGAACGCCACCATCCTGTCTGGCCAGCGCAAGTGCCACCAGGGCGCACCATGCAAGATGGCCCGATTTATCTGTCAGCGTCAAGCTTGCCTACTCCCTGTATCAAAATTCGTTATACGAGGCAGCTCGCGTCGGTATTAATCCGGGCCATAGCATGCTTCCGTCAGAATAATAACCGATCGACACTGAAATTTTAAACTCAGGCGGGATTAAGGTCGTTCCAGGGATATTGTTTCAGCCGTTTGTATGGACAGCAGATTCAGTTGTTTACCGAAATCCGGAAAGCCTGCAGCAGAGAGTACATCAGCAACAGCACTGGCTCTGGGATGGCCTCGTTCAAGCCAGGCGAGTCTGAGAGCAACACCGGCTTTCTCTGTATCATGCATGTTACGCGGCAATTCGGAATGACCAAACGGGCACTCAAAGGCATTCATGGCGTCGAAGAAGCTGCCGAAAATTTCGTCGGCTGGAATAGCATAAAGATGCCATTTCTGACGTAAAGCCGTGATCATCGGCACATTTACACTGTAGCGACAGAGTCTGCCGGTAAGCGGAACTGTAATGCCCAGGCGGCATGCCTGGGGTCAGTTTGGATATCGAAAATTATTGTACGTTAAGGTCGTTTTTTGACCTTTCTACTTTAGCTGGCCGCAGCCGACGAAACTTACCTGAAGCCGGTATCCGGTTGCTTTTCCAGATATAATCGCCAGTAAGATTGATGTGTTCCCAGCCTAGCGCGGACAAATGCGATAGCAGTTGCTCGTTGATCTTCATCCCTTTACGCTTCAGGGCATCGACCGCTCTTTCCATATAGACGGTATTCCACAGCGAGATAGCTGCCGTCAGCAGCGTCAGTCCGCTGGCGCGATAGCTCTGATTTCCCGGTTTACGATCCCTGATTTCACCCAGACGGTGCAGGAATACCGCGCGCGCCAGCGCATTACGGGCTTCTCCTTTATTCAGTCCCGCCTGGACCCGCCGACGAAGTGCCGGATCGCGGAACCAGTCGAGCATAAACAGCGTTCGTTCAATACGGCCAATTTCCCTCAGTGCTTTGGCAAGTCCGTTTTGCTTGGGGTAGCTGGCAAGCTTTTTCAGCATCAGGGATGCCGTCACGGTTCCCTGCTTTATCGAGGTTGCTAGGCGCAGTACTTCACGCCAGTGAATTTCGATCTCTTTCAGATTCAGGCTGGTTGTTGATATCAGTGACTGAAGCGCCGGGTATTGTTCTGCTTTCCCTTTGATAAACAGCTTTTTGTCGTGGAGATCCCTGATTCGTGGACAGAACGCAAAGCCTAGCAGATGCATCAGGGCAAAGACATGATCGGTGAAACCAGCTGTATCGGTGTAATGCTCCCTGATTTCCAGGTCGCTTTCGTGATACAGCAAGCCATCGAGAACATGGGTTGAATCCCTGACCCGACTTATTATGCAGGTGTAAAACGGGCTGTATTGATCCGAAATATGGGTATAAAACTGACGTCCAGGCTCTTGCCCATATTTCGGGTTAACCTGCCCTGCGTAGCGGCCTGAGCTGCCTGTTCTGAAATTCTGTCCATCTGATGATGACGTTGTTCCGTCTCCCCAGAATGCCGCCAGTGGTCTTTTTCCCTGCGCATTTACCAGCTCAGCAAGAGCGGCTGAATAGGTTTCGTCGCGGATGTACCATGCCTGAATATCTTCGAGTGATGATTTGGTGCTCCCGGGGCAGGCTTCTGCCATTTTGGTCAGGCCAAGATTGATGCCATCCGCAAGAATGGTGGTGAGGAGCAGGCGGGTATCGGGACGGGTAATGTCATTTTTTATATGCGAAAAATGACGGGTAAACGTCGTCCAGCTGTTTACCTCGTCGAGAATTTCCGTGATTTTAGGTCGCGGCAGCATGCTGTAAACCAGTTCTGCCAGCGGTGAAACCTGTGCCGGAACGCAGTCATCCAGCGGAGAGACTTTTACGCCCCTGTCGGATATTTCCACATCGGGCAGTTCACCAAGGGCAGCCATGGCATTGATCTCTTCAAGTCTGGACTGAAGCAGAGTCATACGGCTGGCAATGTACTCATGATAATCAGCAGATACGGGCAGTGGCAGCGCCTGTGTGAGTTTGTCAAAGTCCTTTTCGGGAATGAGGTAATCATCAAAATTTTTGTAGCGGCGTGAGCCTTTAACCCAGATGTCCCCGGAGCGCAACGCTCCCTTAAGCTCGCTGAGCGCACAAAATTCATAATACTGCCGGTCAATACCCGCAGGTGTAATCACCACCTTGCGCCAGCTTTCAGGGACAAACTCAAACGGCGCAGTCGCCGGAACTTTACGTGACTGCTTCCGGTACATATCCTTGATCACAACCAGCGCATCAGCCAGAGGTTGTGCTGCCGGGGTTGCGACTAACTGTAAAGTGGACAACATGCGCGGGGCATATTTCCGTAATGTGCTGTATTTCTCAGTAATAATATGCAGCGGGTCAAAATTATTTTTTCTGGCGAGATGGCGTGTTTCCTCCAGACTGGCGACAAATTCAGGCCAAGGGAGTATGTTTTCTATTGCGAGCCATGGATCGCCACCGGAGTCGCGGGCATCAGACAGCGCCTGACCAACATCGATGTACTGCCTCAGTTTGGACTGGATCAGCTTTCCGGTCTGCTGAAGGCGCTCAGCCTGTGTTCTTTTGGCTTTGCTGAAAAGGCTGTTCAGCATTCGCTCATGCAGCTCAATCACTTCGTCTGTCAGTGTGGCTCTGGCTTCTTCCAGCACGCACACCAGGATCGCATGACGGCGGGCTGCTGAAAATCGGGTCAAATCCCGGCTACTCATCTTTCGGCCTTCCCGCGCCAGTTTCAGCAACCGATTCTGGTGAATGGTACGATCTATACCTTCAGGTAATGCCAGCGATTCAATGCTACTGAGCCGATCAAGATGTTGCAGCACGTTCTTACCATTGATTTTACCCGGCGGTTGCAGAAGCCATGTCAGCCTGGAAGGCTGATTATCTGATGACTCAAGTAAACGATCCTGGGCATGCTTGTGCGCCGGGGTTAACGGGGCATTCAGGGTCTGAAATACGATTTTATCTCCGCCAGCCATGGCCTCCGCACAGGTGCGTTCCACGACATCAATCACGGGAATTATCACGTTGTTCTGTCGGAGCCAGGCCAGTAACTCTTCGGCCAGGAGAATACCTTTATCGGTGCGCGTCGCCATCGACAACAGGTGCGTAATACAGTTCTGCTGTATTTTGCCGGTGAACGCCTTTACGCCAAGATAGCGGTACAGTTCGGTTAAATGCTCACGTCGGGTCGTATCCCTGCCGGAAAGATAAGCAGGCCAGAGATCCCCGGTAAGCTTTAGCCTGCTGGCGATATGCTTCAGCAGCGCATCAGAGGGTGGGATTTTTTTATCCGGAGCAAAGCCGACATTTTTCAGGTAGCAAAGAAGGACGGCAAAACCAAAACGGCTGGCAGGTTTACGGTGAGCACTGATAAGTGCCAGATCGTGCTCACTGAAATAGGCCATTCGGGTCAGCGCTAACTCATCATCTGGCAATGCCAATAATGATTCTCTTTCCGACAGAGAAAGAATCTGCCTCCTTGCCATATAGTTTCCCTCATAAATTATTCGGTGCGGTATTTTTAACAAAAATGCTTATCGCATAAGGGTACACCCTTACACAATAACCAAAACGTGACGGCACACAATGAATGACATAACCTATATGCGATAGATTAAATTCAATAACCTAAATGCGATAATGCGGTGAAAAAAATGTTCATCAGAGCTTATTTGAGGGCATCGACGGAAGACCAATTTGCCGATCGGGCAAAAGAGATGCTGGAGCAGTTCGTCCAGGAACGGGGACATAAAATCGCCAGCTACTACCGGGAAAATATCAGCGGGACAAAACTTGACCGTCCGGAACTGGGGCGCTTACTGATGGACAGTCACCACAATGATATCCTGCTGGTCGAACAGATAGATCGTCTGACCCGTTTGAGTAACAGCGACTGGATGACGCTGAAAAAGCAGATAGAACAACATGAGCTTCGGATTGTCAGCCTGGATGTCCCTACCTCATGGCAGGCGCTGTCAGATAAAGGCGCTTCACAGGCAGACCCAGTCACCCGTGCCGTGATAAGCGCCATCAACAATATGCTTATCGATCTGATGGCCGCAATGTCTCATAAAGACTGGCTGAGTCGCCGCCAGCGACAAAAACAGGGCATTGAACGAGCGCACACACTGGGTAAATACCGGGGGAAGCAGGCTGATCATGAGCGGCATCAGAAAGTTATGTACTACCGGCAGGTTAAGAAACTGAGCATTCAGGAAACCGCAGATGCTACTGGTTACAGCCCTTCCCAGATTTGCCGAATTCAGCTACTTCATAAAAAATAACCACATGAATTTACTAAAAAAATTAACGCATTAGGGCCAATATTTGATACACATTCCTCGATATTTACATTTAATTACAAATATTCACTATTCACACACATTTCGTATATGTAACAGTCGGATAGCACATTTTGCTAAAACAACAAAAGAGGGATTTTATGTTAAATACCAGAGAGTTAAGTTTTGATGAAATAGCGCAGGTGAGTGGCGGGGGTGCTAACGGCCTGGATGCCTCAGACCGTAATTATGGTGGCTCGAAAAATTCATCTAGTTCAAATGGCTCTGGCTCCAGAAATGGCAGTATTTACAATGGCGTTGATTCCTGTGGAGCTGGGATTTTAGGCGGGTTAGTTGCAGGTTCTCCTGGCGGGCCAATCGGTATGACTGCTGGCGTTATTGGTGGAGCTATTGCTGGCCAATGTACCACGAATAGTTTCAGTAAAGCTGATTCTAAAGGTGGTAATCAGAAATCCACCGACTTTGCCGGTCAATGTCGGTGGTGATTATATAATTAGCTTTTATAGTCCCACTAAATCATCAAGAATCATCATTTCCCCGATCATTCTTAATGATGATGCGGTAATAGTGGGATTGTCGCATTTTTATTTTAAAGTTTTTTATTTTATACATATGAGAAAAATATTTTATTTCGTAACTTACTTGATACTCTTCATCATTGGTTTTGAGCTATTGAATTTTGCTAATGTTCTTGACATAGAGTCAGCATCACGTAGCGAAAAGATTTCTAAGTTTATTACTATGATAATTGTTCTTATAGCAATAAGTAGATGGGGAATTCGATTGTATATTCGAATGACCGGATACGAAAGCTGTCAGAAGATCAATGGCAAGAAATAGTTTAACTATAAAAAAAATATTTCTATCATTATGCTATTGAGTACTGGTGAGTATTTAAGGAGGATGCATGGAGTTAAAAAAAAGAAAGGATTTGTATCTTGTGCCAGTTATTATTTCTATTGCAATTACTGCACTACCTCTTCTAACTACAAAATGGGTAGGCTTGGAAAAGTCATTGTATTTTATGTACATAGCAGAGTTTGCTCTTGGTCTTTGGATATTTATCTATATTTATAAATCGCACTTGAGAATTGGTGGTTTAACAACGTTATTAACGTGCCTGCTTCTTATATTATTTATTCAACTCATTATCTATGTAAAAAAAGAGCCAGATTTCGAGGCCCTTCACATTCCCAGTTATTACATCACACCATACTTGTTTGCTATTTTTGTCGTGCCTTTCTATGAAGAATGTATTTATAGAGGGTGTCTCATGGATTTTTTTTGTAATATATTCAAAGGTGGTTTGATATTACCAATTGTGTTATCTTCAGCAATTTTCTGTGGTATGCATACACAATATACCGGATTGCTTAACTTTGCCGTGCTATTTATCGTCTCTATAATCCTTTCATTTTCACGGATCAAATCTGGAAGTTTATTGTCGCCCATGTTATTGCATTCATCTATGAATGCCTTTGTGATTTTACTATCGAATCTAAACGTCTTTTAACAATGAAAGTATTCAGGGACGAAGCGCTTAACTATCAGAGCGAAAATGAGCATGGCGACATTATATTGCCAGCATCCTTTTCATTAACAGTATTTTCTGTAGCAACTCTTTTCCTGCTATTGTGCATATCACTGTTTGTTTATTATGGCAGTTACACTCGCAAGGCTCATCTTGCGGGTATCGTTATGCCCTCATCTGGGTTAATCAAAATAACCCCTCAATTTACCGGATACGTCACCAGACTGACGGTATCGGAAGGTCAGCATGTTATTGCCGGAGAATCTCTTTATCACATCAGCGGCGAGCATTATGACGGGCAGGGAACGGGTACGCTGGCAGCTATGAGTTTGTCTCTCAGAACACAGTATATCATGCTGGGCTCTCAGCAGATGCTGGAGTCTCGCGACAATCAACAACAGCAGAAAGCTGTGCAGCAGCGAATCGCCTCCATGCAGCCACAGATCAGAAGTGCAGAGCAACGTCTGTTACTTGCTGAACATCAGGTCGGGCTGGCCACATCCGTCATGGCCCGCTATAAAAAACTGGCAGGCACACATTACGTTTCGGATATTGAATTTCAGCAGAAACAAATCGATGTCTCCACGGCACAGCAAAACGTTGAGGATCAGCGACAGGGGCTTTTGCAACTGCATTCTGCGATAGAAGCCGCTGGAGACGAACTTAATCACCTCATTGTCCAGGGGGAAAGCCGTAAGGCTGAACTGGACAGACAGCTGCAGGGGATCAGGCAACAGCAGGACGAACTGGCAGGGCAGGAAAAATTCACGCTGACGGCACCGGTATCCGGAACAGTTGCTGCAGTGCTTATCAGGCAGGGGCAGTCTGTCAGGGCATCAGAGCCGGTTATGACGATGATGCCTGACAATGCGCGTCTGCAGGTTGAACTCTATGCCACCAGTCAGAATGCCGGTTTTATTCAGCCGGGACAGCGGGTGGCGCTGCGGTTCGCCGCCTTCCCGTACCAGAAATTTGGCGTTCAGTACGGGACTATCCGTGAAATCAGCCGTACAACGCTGACCCCTTCGGATTTGCTCTCCGTATCTCCTGTGACCTGGAAGGAAAATGAGGGGCATTACCGCGTCATCGTTGAACCTGAGAAGACCTTTATTCTGGCTTATGGAAAAAAAGAACCTCTTCGTCCTGGTATGACACTTGAAGGGGATGTCAGCCTTGATACACGTCATTTATGGGAGTGGCTGACGGAACCACTCTGGAGTCTGAAAGGAAAACTGTAATGGGATCACTGAACTGGACAGGGATAAAACAGCTCCCCGTTATCCGGCAGACAGAGTCAGCAGAATGTGGACTGGCGTGTCTGGCAATGATGGCCTGCTGGCATGGTCTGCAGACGGATTTACCCACACTCCGTGAACGCTTCAGTGTCAGTACTCAGGGGATGACCCTGCAGAGGCTGATTGAGTGTGCCGCGGGTATCAGCCTGTCTTCCCGTGCTGTCAGGTTAGAGCCGGAAGACCTGAAGTCCCTCTCTCTCCCCTGTATTCTCCACTGGAATATGAATCATTTCGTCGTGCTCCATAAAGTTCGCCTGTCTGGTGTGCTATCAAT
>NZ_JAWNFK010000028.1:6120-6339 GCF_034107965.1 Enterobacter sp. 61D5 | reverse complement strand
GGCGGTGGCGCGGATGTTGCCGTAGTGGCGCGCGCCGGTAGCCATCAGGCGTTCGCCGATGTTGCCCCCGGCTGAGACCTGACGGCGCAGGCCGTCCATCGGGTGCTGATGCACCACGCCCCACTCGGTGCGCAGCAGGCGGCGGCGCTCAGCCTCGCTCATGCCGTACAGCGAAGCGCCCTCATACAAAATGTCGCCTTTCTGCGGCGTCAGGCGTGC
>NZ_JAWNFK010000028.1:4281-6097 GCF_034107965.1 Enterobacter sp. 61D5 | reverse complement strand
GAGCCGGACTCGCCGACGATCCCCAGCACTTCGCCCGGCCACAGCTCGAACGACACGTCGCTAAAGCCTTTGCCCGGCGCGTACAGGTGAGTCAGGTTATTAACCGAAAGCAGCGGTTTCATTGGCCGTTCGCCTCGCTCTGTTGGCGGCAGTAATCGGTGTCGGAGCAGACAAACATCCGTTTGCCCGTATCGTCCAGCACCACTTCGTCCAGATAGCTGTGTTTGGATCCGCAGATGGCGCACGGCTCGTCCCACTCCTGCACCGTAAACGGGTGATCGTCGAAATCGAGACTTTCCACGCGAGTGTAAGGCGGAACGGCGTAGATGCGTTTTTCGCGCCCGGCGCCGAAAAGCTGCAGGGCGGGCATCATGTCCATCTTCGGGTTATCGAATTTTGGGATTGGCGACGGGTCCATCACGTAGCGCCCGTTCACCTTCACCGGGTAGGCGTAGGTGGTGGCGATATGGCCGAAGCGGGCGATATCCTCATACAGCTTCACCTGCATGACGCCGTACTCTTCCAGCGCGTGCATGGTGCGGGTTTCCGTTTCGCGCGGCTCGATAAAGCGCAGCGGCTCCGGGATCGGCACCTGGAAAATCAAAATCTGATCTTCAGTGAGCGGGGTTTCCGGGATGCGGTGTCGGGTCTGGATCAGCGTTGCGTCTTCGGTTTTTTCGGTGATATTGACGCCGGTGACGCGCTGGAAAAAGCTGCGAATCGACACGGCGTTGGTGGTGTCGTCGGCGCCCTGGTCGATGACCTTCAGCACGTCCGCCTCGCCGATCACGCTGGCGGTAATTTGAATACCGCCCGTGCCCCAGCCGTAGGGCATCGGCATTTCGCGGCCGCCGAACGGCACCTGATAGCCCGGAATGGCCACCGCTTTGAGGATGGCGCGGCGGATCATGCGTTTGGTTTGCTCATCCAGATAGGCAAAGTTGTAGCCGCTTAAGTTAGCCATTTTTGCGCTCCCGTTGCAGGCGTTTCAGCAGTTCCAGTTCGGCCTGGAAATCGACGTAGTGCGGCAGCTTGAGGTGCGAGACAAAACCGGCGGCCTCAACGTTATCCGCGTGGGCCAGCACGAACTCTTCGTCCTGCGCCGGGCCTGCAACGTGCTCGCCGTAGTCCGGCGCCTGCAGGGCGCGGTCGACCAGCGCCATGGCCATGGCCTTGCGCTCGCCCATGCCGAAGACCAGCCCGTAGCCGCGGGTAAAGTGCGGGTCTTCGTCTTCCGGGGCGAAGAAACCGTTGACCATTTCACACTCGGTCATCAGCAGTTCGCCGACGTTCACCGCAAAACCTAGCTCTTCCGGCACGATCTCGACGTCGATGTAGCCGCTGCGAATTTCGGCCGCAAAAGGGTGGTTGCGCCCGTAGCCGCGCTGGGTGGAGTAGGCCAGCGCCAGCAGATAGCCTTCGTCGCCGCGCATCAGCTGCTGCAGGCGGGACGAGCGCGAGCACGGGTAAACCGGCGGCGTGCGGGTGATGTCATCCGGCTGCGCGCCTGAGTCTTCTTCCGTCTTCGCCAGACCCTGTTTCGCCAGCAGGCTGAAGACGTGCGGAGACGGTTCCTGTTCGGCGTCTGAGGTGCTCAGCTGCGGCGCTTCGCCGTTCGCCAGCAGGGTAAAATCCAGCAGGCGATGGGTGTAGTCGTAGGTCGGGCCAAGCAGCTGGCCGCCGGGGATGTCTTTGTACACCGCTGAAATGCGGCGTTCTAAGCGCATTTCCGCCGTGTTCACCGGCTCGCTGACTGCCAGACGGGGAACGGTGGTGCGCCAGGCGCGCAGCAGGAAAATAGCTTCCACGCTGTCGC
>NZ_JAWNFK010000028.1:3257-4266 GCF_034107965.1 Enterobacter sp. 61D5 | reverse complement strand
CCGCCAGCTCGCGATCGGCGATGCCGCCTTCGGTCATCACGCGGTCTACGGCGAGGTTTAGCTGCTGTTCAATCTGGGCGACGCTCAGCTCGGGAAGCCGTTCATCGCCCCGTCGTCTGTGCCCCTGTAGCGCATGGGCGGCGGCGATGGCCTTCTCGCCCCCTTTGACGGCAACGTACATCAGCACACCTCCACGTGGGTGGTCCGCGGGATTGCCAGCAGGCGCTCGCCGCAGGTCAGGATCAGGTCAATGCCCAGCGGGAACGGGTGCGGGCGCTCGGTCAGTTCGTGAATGATGCACTCCGGCAGCTGCGGCGCGACCATGCGCTCGTCGGCGATGCCTGCCCCCGTGAGGCGCAGCATGCGGCCGCCGCTCAGGCTGGAGACCTGCAAAATCAGGGTGGCGCTGGTCTCCGGGGCGACGGCGCTGCCTTCGCTCAGGGCGTTCAATTGCTCATGACTGATTTGCTCGTCAGCCACGGCAAAAACCGCCTGCTGGGGCTGATCGACCAGCGGAGCGCTGGTGTGAAAACGCAGGTTCTGGCTGGCGATATCGTTCGACAGCGCGCCCGAAAGCCACACCGGGGTGTCGTTGTCGGCAAGCGTCAGCAGCACGCTGGTGGTCGCCAGATTCAGCGGCAGCCAGCCCTGGGAGAGCTGGTGCAGCGAGACGATCGCGCCCGGCTCGCTCATCGCCTTCAGCAGGCGACGAAAACTGTGTTGGGCATCCTGGACGGCCAGGGTAAAAGCAGGTTGAAGCGTCATGCGTTGTCTCCGCGAACGAGCGTAAAGAAGTCGACCCGGCTGGTATTCACTTCGGCCTGACGTGCGGCAATGCGCGCGGCGCGGTCGGCTTCCAGCGGGGTAATAAGGGTTTCCATTAACGTCTGGAAATACGGCTGTTCCTGTAAAAGCGCGTCGATCACCGCGCAGCGCTCGGCGTGCGCTTTGTCGCGCCCCAGCACGTAGCTGTAGCCCAGCGTGCCGCTGTTCAGGCGGATTGCCGCGC
>NZ_JAWNFK010000028.1:0-3184 GCF_034107965.1 Enterobacter sp. 61D5 | reverse complement strand
GCTGGCTGTGGGCCAGCACGCGCATCCAGCGCTGTCGGGTGACGGTGTCGAAGTGCATTCAGTGCTCCATGGTGAATTCGATCATGTCGGCGCGGGTCAGGCTGACGGAGTATTCCGTCGCGTCGATCTCGCCGTCACGGTGGTTGAGGGTGCGCACGCAGAGCAGCGGGGCCATATTGGGAATTTCGAGCACCTTGCTCTCTTTCGCCTGCGCGCGACGGGCGCTGATGCGCGTCTGGGTGCGCTTGAGCGCAATGCCTGTCGCATCCTGAAGAAAGTCATGCAGCGAGCCGCTGGAGAAATGCTGGAGCACGGGCCAGAGGGCGAGGTCCGCAAAGTAGTGGTCTATCTGGCATACCGCCACGCCGTTAACGCGACGCAGGGTGCGCAGGTGAATGACGTCGTCGCCCTCCTGAATACCCAGCGCATCCGCCACATGGCTGGAGGCCGGACGCAATACCGAGAGCAGCTTTTCGCTGGTCGGGTGGCTGCCCTGATCCAGCAGGTTCTGGCTAAAGCGCGCCTGGGCGTTCAGCGGGTAGTCGAACGGGCGCATCAGCACCAGCACGCCCACGCCCTGACGGCGCTGGACCCAGCCGCGCTCGACCAGCTGGTCAATGGCGCGACGCAGGGTGTGGCGGTTCACCTCATAGCGGTCGGCAAGCTGCTGCTCGGCGGGCAGGTAGTCCCCGCAGCGGTAGTGCGTGCGCAGCTCCACTTCGAGCTTTGCGGCAATCTCTTGCCAGCGGGTTGGGTAACTGGTCGGATGTCTGGATAAGTGCATAGAAAACAAAGCCTCGCTTCTCAGATGAAGTGCTTACGCAAACGTTGAGAGAGGAAATCCAGCAGGCTGACGGTGACGATGATGAGCACCATCAGGGCGCAGGTTTGCTGGAACTGAAAACCGCGAATCGCTTCCCACAGGGTGACGCCAATCCCGCCTGCGCCCACCATGCCGACCACCGTCGCGGAGCGGACGTTGGNNAGGGAGTAGGAGATCAGGAGCGGCATAACCTGCGGCAGGACGCCGTAAAGGATCTCTTCGATTTTGTTGGCGCCCGTTGCGCGGATGCCTTCCACCGGGCCGGGCTCAATGGCTTCGACCGCTTCGGAGAGCAGCTTGGAGAGCACGCCGGTGGTGTGGATGAACAGTGCCATCACGCCGGCGAACGGACCCAGGCCAACGGCGACCACGAACAGCATCGCAAAGACCATTTCATTGATGGCGCGACAGGCGTCCATCAGGCGGCGCATCGGCTGGTATATCCACCACGGCACGATGTTTTCGGCGCTCATCAGGCCAAATGGGATGGAGAGAACGACGGCAAGGGCGGTGCCCCAGACGGCGATTTGCAGGGTGACCGCCATTTCGCTGAGGTAATCCTGCCACTGGCTGAAGTCCGGCGGAAAGAAGTCGGCGGCGAAGGTCGCCATGTTGCCCGCGTCCTTGAAGAGCAGCAGCGGATCCATTTCCGCGCCCTTCCAGGAGATAACCAGCACCGCCAGCAGGATGGCCCAGCTTATGAGCGAGAACCAGCTGCGCTTCGGCGGCGGGAGGGTGATGGTTTGCATGTTGGCTCCTTTGGGTTTAGTCCCCTCTCCCTTGAGGGAGAGGGAGAAAGGCACTACTGCACCGCTTTATTCACGCTCGTCATCGCACCGAGCGCGGCGGTCAGGCGATCGAGGTCTTCCAGCTGTGCCTCAATTGCGGCCACTTTGCTGGTCTTCTCCTCGTCCTTCAGCCCTTTGTTGTCCTTCACGCCCTGCATCTCTTTAAACAGCGCCAGCTGGCGAATCGGGACCAGCTGCAGGTCGCTTGACGGGCGGAACGGTGCCCAGCCAAGGCGCGCCAGGACCGCTTTCTCTTCCGGCGTTTTGCCATAGGTCATAAAGAAGTCGTAGACCTTGTCCTTGGTGCTTTCGGAGAGATTTTTACGCCAGACGATCGGGTCGCCCGGGATCAGCGGCGATTTCCAGATGACTTTGATTTCCTTCAGCTTGTCCGGCGCGGAAGTTTTCAGCTTGTCGAGGTTCTCGGTGTTGTTGGTAGCAACGTCCACCTGCTTGTTGGCCACGGCCAGAGCGTTGGTTTCGTGGCTGGCGTTCACCGTGCGCTTGAAGTCGCTGGCGGAGGCGTTGTTTTTGGCGAAGACGTAGTAGCCGGGGACAAGGTAACCGGAGGTGGAGTTCGGGTCGCCGTTGCCGAAGGTCAGCTCTTTACGTTTGGCGAGCATATCGTTGAGGTTGTTGATTGGGCTGTCTTTGTTGACGATCAGCACGCTCCAGTAGCCCGGGGAGCCATCTGCCGCGACGGTCTGGGCAAACACCTGGCCGTTCGCGCGGTCCACCGCTTCCATGGCGGAGAGGTTGCCGTACCAGGCGATGTCCACTTTATTAAAGCGCATCCCCTGGATGATGCCCGCGTAGTCCGGAGCGAAGAAGGCGTTCACTTTGATCCCCAGCTTAGTTTCCATATCTTTCAGGAACGGTTCCCACTGAGGTTTCAGGTTCTGCTGTGATTCCGTCGAAATAATGCCGAAGTTCAGCGCTTTTTCCTGCTCTTGTGCATACGCCGGGCTTAACAGGGTGCTGAGGCTGAACATGCTGGTAAAGGCCAGCGCGGCAACGGCTTTGTAGCTCATGTACTTTCCTCGGATCGGGTTTAATTAAGCAGCCTGCGCGTTCTCTTCGACGCGGTTAATGCTGCGGTAGAGATGGTCAAAACGTTCGTTATCAAACTGATGGCTCGCGCCATCAAAGAACACATGTCCCTGACGCAGGGCGACAATGCGTTCGCAGTAGCGCAGGGCGTAATCCACCTGATGCAGCGTGACCACTACGGTGATGCCGTCGTTCAGGTTAATGTCGCGCAGGGTTTCCATCACGATGCGGGCGGACTCCGGGTCCAGCGAGGCAATGGGTTCGTCAGCGAGAATGATTTGCGCTTTTTGCATCAGGGCGCGGGCAATGGCGACGCGCTGCTGTTGTCCACCGGACAGGGTGGAGACGCGCTGGTGGGCGAAATGCGCCATGCCGACGCGGGTCAGCGCCTGTAAGGCTTCCTGCTTCTGGGAAGGGGAGAACCAGCGCAGACAGGTGCGCCAGAACGGGGTGCTGCCGAGCGCGCCAATCAGCACGTTCTCCAGCACCGTCAGGCGGTTCACCAGGTTGAACTGCTGGAAGA
>NZ_JAWNFK010000027.1:103341-103511 GCF_034107965.1 Enterobacter sp. 61D5 | reverse complement strand
CCACAGGGAGAGGGAGGGAAGAGACAGATTTACTCTTTATCGCCCAGCAGAACGGATTCCAGCGCGATTTTGATCATGTCGTTGAACGTGGTCTGACGCTCGGCAGCGGTGGTCTGCTCGTGAGTACGGATGTGGTCAGACACGGTGCAGATGGTCAGCGCTTTCGCACC
>NZ_JAWNFK010000027.1:0-103273 GCF_034107965.1 Enterobacter sp. 61D5 | reverse complement strand
GAACATCTCGCCGCCGTCCGGGGCATAGAACAGGTCAGCAGAGAAGATGTTACCCACGCGCGCTTCAACGCCCAGCGCTTTTGCCGCGTCAACCGCGTCGCGCACCATACCGAAGTCAGCAATCGCCGCGAAGTCATGGTCTTTGAAACGCATGCGGTTAACTTTGGAATCGGTGCAGGCACCCATACCGATAACGATGTCGCGCAGCTTAACGTCCATGCGCACCGCGCCGCAGGAGCCAACGCGGATGATTTTCTTCACGCCGAAGTCGGTGATCAGCTCTTTGGTGTAGATAGAGCAGGATGGGATACCCATACCGTGGCCCATAACGGAGATTTTGCGGCCTTTATAGGTACCGGTGAAGCCCAGCATGCCGCGAACGTTGTTCACTTCACGCACGTCTTCCAGGAAAGTTTCTGCAATGTGCTTCGCGCGCAGCGGGTCGCCCGGCATCAATACGACGTCAGCGAAATCACCCATTTCTGCGTTAATGTGAGGAGTTGCCATCTTCAGTTCCTTTTACATTGTTTATTCTTTTCACCCTCTCCCTGTGGGAGAGGGCCGGGGGTGAGGCCATCAGACCTCACCCAACATGATTCAGAACATGGCCTTGCCATATTCCATGTCAGACGTACCAAAGTATTTCGCCAGGGTCTGGCCAATGTCCGCGAAGGTTTCACGGTGACCGAGCGAGCCCGGCTTCACTTTCGGGCCGTACACCAGCACCGGGATGTGCTCACGGGTGTGGTCGGTACCGGTCCAGGTTGGGTCACAGCCGTGGTCCGCGGTCAGGATCAGAATGTCATCTTCACCCACCAGCTCCATCAGCTCCGGCAGACGGCGGTCGAACAGCTCAAGACCTGCTGCATAGCCTGCGACGTCGCGACGGTGGCCCCAGGAGGAGTCGAAGTCCACGAAGTTGGTAAAGACGATAGTCTTGTCGCCCGCTTCTTTCATCTCTTTGATGGTGGCATCAAACAGCGCGTCCAGACCGGTGGCTTTCACTTTTTTGGTGATGCCGCAGTTGGCGTAGATATCTGCGATTTTACCCACGGAAACCACGTGACCGTCTTTCTCTTCAACCAGCTTCTGCAGCACGGTTGGCGCCGGTGGCTCAACGGCCAGGTCATGACGGTTACCGGTACGCTGGAAGTTACCCGCTTTGTCGCCCACAAACGGACGCGCGATCACGCGGCCAATGTTGTAGCCGCCTTCGGTCAGCTCTTCACGGGCGATTTCGCACAGCTCGTAGAGTTTATCCAGGCCGTAGGTCTCTTCGTGGCAGGCAATCTGGAACACGGAGTCAGCAGAGGTGTAGAAAATCGGCTTGCCGGTTTTCATGTGCTCTTCGCCGAGCTGATCCAGAATCACGGTACCGGAAGAGTGGCAGTTACCGAGGTAGCCCGGCAGGTTGGCGCGCTTCACCAGCTTATCGAGCAGCTCCTGCGGGAAGCTGTTCTCGTGATCGGAGAAGTAACCCCAGTCGAACAACACCGGCACACCGGCGATTTCCCAGTGGCCAGACGGGGTGTCTTTACCGGAGGAGAGCTCGTGAGCCCAGGCGTAGGCGCCCACGACTTCCGCGTTGCCGTCCATACCGGCAGCGATTTTACCGGTAGAACCTTCATGCGCTTTCACCAGACCGAGGCGGGTCAGGTTAGGTAGAGTCAGAGGGCCTTTACGACCGTTGTCCGCTTCGCCTTTTGCACAGGCTTCCGCGATGTGGCCCATGGTATCGGAACCCACGTCACCAAAACGTTCTGCATCTTCGGTTGCGCCGATGCCGAATGAGTCCAGCACCATAATAAATGCACGTTTCATAATTGTTCTCCGTACGTAGTGCTTAAAAATGATTGATCAGATCAGTATACCGCTATTCGGTGATACGACGATAGACAGTCGGTGTGGTTTCCGGCGCTTTATCGTCAAGCGTAATAGCCGCTTTCACCGCTTTTGCCGCTTCCTGCCAGCTGGCTTCGTCTTTCGCGTGGATCACCGCCAGCGGACGTTGACCGTCAACGCTGTCGCCCAGACGGGCCATATCGGTAAAGCCGACGCTGTAATCAATGGTGTCGGAGGCCTGACGGCGGCCGCCGCCCATCGAGACCACCGCCATACCCAGCGCACGGGTGTCCATTGCAGAGACAAACCCTTCGCTATCGGCATACACCGCTTTGCTGAGCGTCGCGGTTGGCAGGTATTTCGCGTAGTTTTCGACGAAATCGGTCGGACCTTTCTGCGCCGCGACCATACGGCCGAAGATGTCCGCCGCTTTGCCATTATCCAGCACCGCCTGAAGCTTCGCGCGCGCTTCTGCGTCGTCTTTGGCCAGCCTGCCGGAGATTAACATCTCAACGCACAGCGCCATGGTGACGTCAAACAGGCGTGGGTTACGGTATTCACCGGTCAGGAACTGCACCGCTTCGCGCACTTCGACGGCGTTACCGGCGCTGGACGCCAGCACCTGGTTCATGTCGGTGAGCAGCGCGGTGGTGCGCACGCCCGCGCCGTTGGAAACGCCAACGATCGCTTCGGCCAGCGCAGCAGAAAGTTCATAGGTCGGCATAAACGCGCCGCTACCCACTTTTACGTCCATCACCAGCGCGTCCAGCCCTTCCGCCAGTTTCTTCGCCAGGATAGAGGCGGTGATCAGCGGGATGGAGTCAACGGTCGCGGTGATGTCGCGGGTCGCGTAGAAACGCTTGTCTGCCGGAGCAAGAGAGCTGGTCTGGCCGATAATCGCCACACCAACGTCTTTAATAATGTCGCGGAAGCGGTTGTCGTCCGGGAAGATATCGAAGCCCGGAATGGCTTCCAGTTTGTCGAGCGTACCGCCGGTGTGGCCCAGGCCGCGCCCGGAGATCATCGGGATGTAACCGCCGCAGGCTGCCACCATTGGGCCGAGCATCAGAGACGTCACGTCGCCCACGCCGCCGGTGGAGTGTTTATCCACGATCGGGCCGTTAAGGTTGAGGCTTTTCCAGTCCAGAACGGTTCCTGAATCTCGCATCGCCATGGTCAGCGACACGCGCTCAGGCATCGACATATCGTGGAAGAAAATGGTCATCGCCAGAGCCGCAATCTGCCCTTCTGAGACGGTGTTATCACGAATGCCGTTGATGAAGAAACGGATCTCTTCATCGCTTAATGCATGACCATCACGTTTTTTACGAATAATTTCTTGTGCGAGAAACACGGTAACCTCCATGCGGAATCGGGGGAGTTGTGGCGGGTGGCGCTACGCTTACCCGCCCTACGATCCTGTCGACCGGATGAGCGAAGCGTCATCCGGCATTGTCTGGCAATCAGTAGCTGCTTGCGCTCTTACCGTCGCCGTGACCCAGCGCTTTCAGGAGGCTGGCCAGCAGGCTGGACGCACCGAAGCGGTAGTGACGGGAATCGGCCCAGTCGGCGCCAAACAGCTCGTCGGCAATCGCCAGGAACTGCTGCGCGTCTTCGGCGGTACGCACGCCACCCGCAGGTTTGAAACCAACGGTTTTAGATACGCCCATGTCGCGGATCACTTCCATCATGATGCGCGCGCTTTCCGGGGTCGCATTCACCGGCACTTTACCGGTAGAGGTTTTAATGAAATCCGCACCGGCTTTGATGGAGATTTCAGATGCCTTACGAATCAGCGCCTCTTCTTTCAGCTCGCCGGTTTCGATGATCACTTTCAGCAGCACGTTTGCCGCCGCGCACGCGTCTTTACAGGCTTTCACCAGATCAAAACCGACCTGCTCGTTGCCGGCGATCAGCGCGCGGTACGGGAACACCACGTCAACTTCGTCTGCGCCGTAAGCAATCGCCGCGCGGGTTTCTGCCAGCGCGATCTCGATATCGTCGTTGCCATGCGGGAAGTTAGTTACGGTTGCAATGCGCACGTCCGGCGTACCCTGCTCTTTCAGCGTCTTACGGGCAATCGGGATAAAGCGCGGGTAGATACAGATGGCTGCGGTGTTACCCACCGGCGTTTTCGCCTGATGGCACAGGGCGATGACTTTTTCATTGGTGTCGTCATCGTTCAGGGTGGTCAGGTCCATCAGTTTCAACGCGCGCAGGCTGCTTGCAGTTAAATCGGTCATAACATTCTCCAACGGCAGTGCCGTATAAATTTTACCTTGCGGGTCTGTGAGTATTCTAACATTCACCCGCATCCACACTTCGACATTCATCACAGTTAATGAAAACTGCATACAAATTTGCATTACTGTAATGAGATCTTCTTCAAACTTTAGCGCGTAAATTGCCGACTAAAGCAGCGATACCCCTTGTCGGATCAAAAGCCCCGACAGGCAGGCTTCCTACAATCCGTTCATCATCCGCAGAACACTCAAGGAAGCGACTATGCCTCACTCCAGCCCCGACGCCCTGCAACAACGTTGCCAGCAGATTGTGACAAGCCCGGCGTTAACCCCGGAACAAAAACGTCATTTTCTGGCGCTGGAAGCGGAAAACAACCTGCCTTATCCGGCACTTCCTGAGGCCGCACGAGCCGCGCTGGACGAAGGTTTTATCTGCGACATGTTCGAAGGCCATGCGCCCTACAAACCCCGTTACGTTCTGCCGGATTACGCAAAATTTCTCGCTAACGGTTCAGAATGGCTGGAGCTGGAAGGGGCTAAAGATCTGGATGATGCCCTCTCGCTGTTAACCATTCTGTACCATCATGTTCCGTCCGTCACATCGATGCCGGTGTATCTCGGTCAGCTTGATGCGATATTAACGCCATATGTTAGAATTCTAACACAAGAAGAGATCGATAGCCGAATAAAACGTTTCTGGCGCTATCTTGACCGTACGCTGCCCGACGCGTTTATGCACGCAAACATCGGGCCTGCTGACGGCCCCATCACCCGTGCTATTCTGCGTGCCGACGCAGAGCTGAAGCAGGTCGCACCTAACCTGACCTTTATCTACGATCCAGATATCACCCCAGACGACCTGCTGCTTGAGGTGGCAAAAAACATATGTGAATGCAGCAAACCGCACATTTCTAATGGCCCGATGAATGATAAAATTTTCACAAAAGGCCGTTACGGCGTGGTGAGCTGTTACAACTCCCTGCCGCTTGCAGGCGGTGGCAGCACCCTGGTGCGCCTTAACCTCAAAGCCATTGCTGAATACAGCACATCCATCGAAGACTTCTTCACACGCACGCTCCCGCACTACTGCCAGCAGCAAATGGCCATCATCGATGCCCGCTGCGATTTCCTGTATCAACAATCGGGCTTCTTTGAGAATAGCTTCCTGGTAAAAGAGGGGCTGATTGATGCCGATCGGTTTGTGCCCATGTTTGGCATGTACGGCCTGGCGGAAGCGGTGAATACGCTCTGTGAAAAGGAGGGCATTGAAGGCCGTTACGGAAAAGACGAACAGGCCAACGCGCTGGGCTATCGCATCAGCGAACAGCTTGCAGCATTTGTTGAAAACACGCCGGTGAAACACGGCTGGAAGCAACGCGCGATGCTTCATGCGCAGTCGGGGATCAGCTCCGACTCGGGCATCACGCCGGGCGCGCGCCTGCCCTACGGCGACGAGCCGGATCCCATCAGCCATCTGCTGGCAGTGGCCCCCCATCACAAGCACTACGCTTCCGGGATAAGCGATATTTTAACGCTGGATGAGACGATTAAACGCAACCCGCAGGCTGTGGTCCAGCTGTGCCTGGGCGCGTTCAGGGCGGGTATGCGCGAGTTTACCGCCAACGTAGCGGGTAACGATCTGGTGCGCGTCACCGGGTATATGGTGCGGCTATCGGATCTGGAGAAATACCGGGACGCGGGGTCAAGAACCAACACTACATGGCTGGGGGAAGAAGCCGCACGCAATACCCGTATTCTGGAACGACAGCCGCGCGTGGTTAGCCATGAACAGCAGATGCGCTTTAGTTAGTCAGGTTATTCCTTTTTCCTGCGTGGACGGGCCGGGCAGCCGCCTGGCGCTGTTCCTGCAGGGCTGCAACCTGCGCTGCAAAACCTGCCACAACCCGTGGACGATCGGCCGCTGCAACGACTGCGGGGACTGTGTGCCCCACTGCCCGCACGACGCGCTGACCATTCAGGCCGGACGCGTCTGGTGGCAGGAGAGTGACTGCCAGCAGTGCGACACCTGCCTGCACCTGTGCCAGCAGCAGGCAACGCCTATGGCGCACCGCTTCAGCGTGGAAGAGATCCTCACCCAGGTCCGCAAATCCGCCCCCTTTATCGAAGGGATCACCGTGAGCGGTGGTGAAGCCACAACGCAATTGCCGTTTTTGATCGCCCTGTTCACCGCGATCAAAGCCGATCCCGCCCTGCGCCACCTCACCTGCCTGGTAGACAGCAACGGTCTGTTAAGCGAAACCGGCTGGCAAAAGCTGCTGCCGGTACTGGATGGCGCGATGCTGGATCTGAAGGCGTGGGGGAACGAGCATCACCGCTTCCTGACCGGGCGCGAAAACCCGCAGATTAAGCAGAGCATCCGCTGGCTGGCAGATCGTCACCGTTTGACGGAACTCCGCCTGCTGGTTATTCCGGAGCAGTGTGATTATCTGGAACATCTCAAAGCGCTAACGACCTTTATCCACGGGCTTGGAAATGTGCCGGTGCGCATCAACGCGTTTCATGCGCATGGCGTTTACGGTGAGGCGGCCTCATGGCGCAGCGCCACGCCCGAGGACGTTGAACCGCTGGCACTGGCTCTGGAAAAACAGAAGATAACGGTGATCCGTCCGGCGCGTTACCTATAGCGTGATGCCAAATACCGAACGGGTATTTTCCAGCAGCGCATCGGCAATCACCTCTTCAGGCTCTTTTCGCAGTTCACACAGGGTGGTAAACACGCGCGCCGCCTGTTCCGGGCGATTCGGCTGGCCCTGAAAACCATTCAGCGGCATATCCGGCGCGTCGGTTTCCAGCAGAAGCGCCGACAGCGGCAGCTGTGCCATCACGTCCCGGGTTTTACTGGCGCGCGGATAGGTGATGGTGCCACCGACGCCGATTTTATAGCCCAGTTCAATAAAACGCTGCGCCTGCTGCAGGCTGCCGGAGAAACCGTGCACGACGCCCCTGCGCGGCAGATCGATGCGTTTCAGGTGCATCGCCAGCTTATCGTGCGTGCGTCTTGAGTGGAGGATCACTGGCAGATCTTGGCGCTTCGCCAGCCTGAGCTGCGCGTCGAGGATCGTCTGCTGGCGCTCAAACTGCGGATCCTCGCGATAAAGATCGAGGCCGATCTCACCGATGGCGACAAGTTTGTCTCCTGCGGTTTGCACGGCCTCATCAAGCCTCTCAATGTGCTCATCAAGATGCCGCTCAATCACAATCGGATGCAGACCGAGCGCGGCATAGAGCGCGGGGTGCCGCGCGGAAAGATCCAGCACCCGGGAAAAATAGGCCGCTTCGACTGCCGGCACAATGATGGCCTGAACGCCTGCCTCAGCCGCTTTCGCAATGCTTTGCTCTTCATCCCCCGTAAACGGCGGGAAATCAAAGTGGCAGTGGGTATCGACAAAGCGGAGCGTCACGCCAGATCCTCGTTATCCAGTAAAGCGTCATTCGCCTGCGGAATATCCATCAGCGGAGTCGTCAGGGCGTCGTTGGCGACAATCGCAGGCGGCAAAATAATGCGTTTATGGCGATGAAGCGGCGGTTGCTCCACCAGCATTTTCCCCACCGTCGCCAGGAAGTAACGCCCGCACAGCCGCCCCGTTTTGTAATCCATGCGCAGCGCAGGGACGCGGCTGCCCAGGGCCATGCTCAGCAGCGGCTTAGGCGGATAGATTTCAAAAATACGCAGCTTACCCGGCGGTTTTTCAATGAAGCGCTGCATCGCGCCGTATGTGGTTTCATGCTGCTTCGCGATGTTCACCAGCGGCTGCAGGCTGCTGTCGCCCAACCAGCGCTCCATCCGTTTGAACCACTGCGGCGTGTAATACATTTGCGACGGAACGGTACGGATCACCACAATGGTTTTCGCCCCGCGCCGGGCGGCTTCCTGCACCGGCACCGCGTCACTGATCCCACCGTCCAGATAGCTAATGCCGTCCAGAAGGGCACCGGTACGATAAAAGCCGGGGATCGCGCTGGAGGCGCGGATGATGTCCAGCCAGTTCTCCTTCTGCGGAGAAAAATAGCCCGGCGAATAGTCATCGCCCCGGCTGGCGCACATCCAGAACTCTTTGCCGCTATCAAACAGACGGGCAGCGGTATCCATGGCCAGCGGCATCTGGCTGGAGGTCGACTCCAGCAGCCAGTCGAGATCGATCAGGTTGCCGCCGCGCACAAAGCGCACCGGATTAAAAAATTCTTTTGCCGTGGTGTAGCGCATGATGACCTTTCGCGCATAGCCAGGCTGGTTACAGACATAGGCAGAGAGGTTCTGCGCCCCGGCAGAGGTGCCGAAGTAAAGGTCAAACGGGTTGAACTGCGCGCGCATAAATTCATCCAGCACGCCGGCGGTGAAAATGCCGCGCTGTCCTCCACCTTCGCAGACCAGCGCGAGTTGTCCTGCGCGAAACGGCTTTAACGTCAGCGGCGCAATATTGCCGAGCGTAACGGGAATTCGTTGCCCCACCTCTGCTTTCCTGTTTTTTGATTATTTTATAACACCACAGTAACGCACCCGACCTGTTACGCAAATAAGAAAAAGCCAGTCACAGTGACTGGCTTTATTTTGTTGAAGGAATATTGCGTTTGCTACGGACGTCTACGACCCGTAAACAGGCTGACCAGGAACAGAATAATACCTACAACGAACACAATCTTAGCTGCCCATGCCGCTGTACCTGCCAGTCCACCAAAGCCCAATGCGGCGGCAATTAACGCGATAACCAGAAATATAATGCCCCAACGAAACATAAGCTTCTCCTTTACCATAGTTAATGTCGGCCGCTAAACGTGAGCGCTCAGGTCACTCACCGGCGTTTTTCCAGAGTCGTTCTTATTTAGCCCGCAGGTGTTAGCCAGACGGGCGAATGGTCCAGATTTACTTCGTTTTCAGATCGTTTTTAACGCTTTTCACACCGTCAATCGCTTTCGCGATGGACTCGGCACGTTCACTTTGCGCCTGCGAATCTACCGTACCGGAAAGCTGAACCACACCATCGGTGGTTTCCACTTTCACCTTACGGGACGGCACGATGTCATCTGCTAAAAGTTTAGCTTTGATTTCGCTGGTAGTAGCGGCATCACCGGCATAACCTTTCACCGACGCGTTTTTACCGTCACGTACGTGCAGCTTATCGCTGACGGACGCAACGCCTTCAACGCCCTTCGCGACTTTCACCGCCTGTTCGGCCTGAGCCTGGCTTTCCACGAAGCCGCTCAGCGTGACCACTTTCTTGTCGGTCTTAACGGAAATATCGGTACTTTTGATGGATTCATCATCCACCAGTGCGGCTTTCACTTTTGCTGTGATTGAGCTGTCGTCCATGAAGTTGCCGACTTTATTCATAGAGCTATCGATTTTTTGCCCTGCGCTATCGGCCGTGGACTGGGCTTTATCCATGGTGGTACTTTCCGCCAGAGCGGAACCGCTCACCAGAACGCTACCCAGGGTTACAGCCAGCAGAGTTTTCGAAATCTTCAGTCTTGTCATATTCATCGATCTATTCCTGTGTTTACCCGTTATTCGGGCTACATACTTCCTTAGTAGTTTTATATATTGCGAATAAACACGGGGGCAAAATGGATAACCTAAAGTCATGCATTGAACAGTTAATTTATCCACGCCCGGTGTTAAACACTGAGTTAAATATAGAACACTCTCACAGAGCCGCTTTCAGAATTGGGTAAAAAACGCGCGAATAGCGTGAAATTGCGTTGAATTAAGAACATTCCGCAAGGGATTAATAAGACAGGAATTAAAGAAGAGCACGGCTCCCGCCGTGCTCTGAGAGGGGATTAGTGCTCGCGGGTTTTACGGAACTGAACGTCAGGGTAACGTTCCTGCGTCAGGTTCAGGTTCACCATGGTTGGCGCGATATAGGTCAGGTTATCGCCGCCATCCAGCGCCAGCTGAATTTCGTTCTTACGCTTAAATTCTTCGAATTTCTTCACGTCAGAACACTCAACCCAGCGCGCGGTCGCAACGTTCACAGACTCGTAAATCGCTTCCACGTTGTACTCGCTCTTCAGACGCGCGACAACCACGTCGAACTGCAGCACGCCGACCGCACCAACGATCAGATCGTTGTTCGCGATTGGGCGGAACACCTGCACGGCGCCCTCTTCGGAGAGCTGAACCAGGCCTTTCAGCAGCTGTTTCTGCTTCAGCGGATCGCGCAGACGGATACGACGGAACAGCTCCGGTGCGAAGTTCGGAATACCGGTGAACTTCATCATTTCACCCTGGGTGAAGGTATCGCCGATCTGAATAGTGCCGTGGTTGTGCAGACCGATGATGTCGCCCGGATACGCCTCTTCAACGTGCGAACGGTCACCCGCCATAAAGGTCAACGCGTCGGAAATCACCACGTCTTTACCGGTACGCACCTGGCGCAGCTTCATGCCCTTTTCATACTTACCAGACACCACGCGCATAAAGGCCACGCGGTCGCGGTGTTTCGGGTCCATGTTGGCCTGAATTTTGAACACGAAGCCGGTGAATTTCTCTTCCTGCGCTTCCACTTCACGGGTGTCGGTGTTACGCGGCATCGGGCGCGGCGCCCACTCCACCAGACCGTCCAGCATATGGTCAACGCCGAAGTTACCCAGCGCGGTACCGAAGAAGACCGGGGTGATTTCACCGCTCAGGAACAGCTCTTTGTCGAATTCGTGAGACGCACCTTTGACCAGCTCCAGCTCGTCGCGCAGCTGCGCGGCCAGCTCTTCGCCGACTGCCACGTCCAGCTCAGGGTTATCCAGACCTTTCACCACGCGAACTTCCTGAATGGTGTGGCCTTTACCGGTCTGATACAGGTAGGTTTCGTCTTTATAGAGGTGATACACCCCTTTGAACAGCTTACCGCAGCCAATTGGCCAGGTGATGGGCGCACAGGCGATCTTCAGCTCGTTTTCCACTTCATCCATCAGCTCCATCGGATCACGGATGTCACGGTCGAGTTTGTTCATAAAAGTGAGGATCGGCGTATCGCGCAGACGGGTGACTTCCATCAGCTTACGGGTCCTGTCTTCTACACCTTTCGCTGCGTCAATCACCATCAGACAGCAGTCCACCGCCGTCAGGGTACGGTAGGTATCTTCGGAGAAGTCTTCGTGGCCCGGGGTGTCCAGCAGGTTCACCAGGCAGTCGTGATACGGGAACTGCATCACAGAGGTGGTAATCGAAATACCACGCTGCTTTTCCATCTCCATCCAGTCAGATTTTGCGTGCTGGCTGGAGCCTCGGCCCTTCACGGTACCGGCAGTCTGGATTGCCTGTCCGAACAGCAACACCTTCTCAGTGATGGTCGTTTTACCGGCATCCGGGTGCGAGATAATGGCAAAAGTACGGCGCTTGGCCACCTCTTGCAGATAAGGAGACAACGTCATAATTAAATCTTCTTTTATAAGCGCGGCAGCACGCCACGCGTCATGGAATACAAAATTGCGGCTATTTTACCCATCAATGGGGGGCAGGCAATCATTGTTTACACAGGAGTTGCTCCAGTTCGTTCAACGACGTGACGGTCCAGGTCGGCTCGATGCCTTCAGGCTTCACGCGGCCATGCGCATTGAGCCAGACGGTCGACAGACCGGCATTCATACCGCCCAGAATATCGGACTCTGCCGTGTCTCCCACCATCAGTACACGATCGCGGTCAGGATTCCCGGCCTGCGACAGTGCATAATCGAAAATACGCGGATCCGGTTTAGGTACGCCCACCTCTTCCGAGATCACCAGCGCGTCGAAATGATCGCGCAGGCCGGTGCGCTCGAGGCGGATCTGCTGCAGGGCGGTGAAACCATTGGTGATGATCCCCAGTTTCACCTTGCCTTTCAACGCATTCAGCAGGGAAACCGCACCCGGCAGTGGCGCACAGATATCGGCCATCGCGTTCAGAAACGCATCGTTCAGCGTCCCTGGACTAACCTTTAAGCGTTCCGCCCAAACGTCAAAGCGCTGGTGCTGAAGCTGTAACGCGGTGATGGCACCATTCTGGTAATCCACCCACAGCGGCTTGTTTACCGCCTGATAGTCCTGAAAATCTTCAGCGGTGAAGGTCACGCTATAGTCGAGAAACATCCGCTGCAGGCCGCCGAACGAGTCAAACGTAAACAGCGTTTCGTCGGCATCAAAGAAAATCCAGTCCCATTTCATCGTTACAACCTTATATTCGTTATCCAATCGGCAGAGCCATTATGATGGCGTCTTCACGTCCCTCTGCGGTGGGGTAGTAGTTACGGCGGACTGTCGCCTCGTTAAAGCCTAAGCTTTCATAGAGCGCGATGGCGGCGACATTCGACGCGCGCACCTCCAGCCACAGGGTGAAAACGTTACGGGTTTCGAGCTCACGGATGAGGTGCTCGAGCAGTTCTCTTCCTAGCCCACGGCGCTGGAACGCGGGATCAACCGCAATATTAAACAGCGTCGCTTCATCAAGAACAACCTGCGTGATCGCGAAGGCGGCCATGGTGCCGTCAACGTCCAGACGGTAGTTCAGATACCGTTCGCCCTGATTGCTGGCGAAGGTTTTTTCGCTCCACGGAAAGGCGTGGGCGCGTGTTTCAATCGCAAACGCTGTGGTCAGGTCAGGCGTCGTGAGGGAAGAAATCGTGTTCATATTCGCAGATTTGTTGCCATAGCGCGCTGCGCGCTTTTGGGTTGGCTTTCAGTTCGTCCAGCGCTGGCGAGCAGATCTGGCTCCCCTGGAGAGGCATGTCGTTTACCTCCCCGATGCGCCAGCTGTTACAGCGGCTTTCGGGAGGAAGCATCGTGACACGCTCTGGCGTCAGCTGTAAAACCTCGTCGGCCGTCAGCTTCAGGCTGCGAAGGACATCACCGATAAGGGGTTCATTCAGGGCAGGCAGTTCTTCCGCCACCATCACCAGCCGAACGTGCGCAGGGATGGAAATGGCGATTTCGCCCTGCAACGCCGTCGGGCGACGCAAGGCCCACTGGGTGATGCCCAGCTGCTGCAACTGCCAGTCTCGTCGGGATGTCATAGGGAAAACTCCTGTCTCTCAGGCGCGCAAATATAGCAAATGTGTCGAAAGTGCGCCATCTACCTACTATAATCCCCGCCTGAGTTTATTGAGGAACAATTCATGTCTGCATTTACCCCGGCAAGTGAAGTCTTGCTGCGCCACAGTGATGATTTCGAACAAAGCCGTATTCTGTTTGCCGGAGATATGCAGGATGACCTGCCTGCGCGTTTCGACTGTGCTGAAAGCCGTGCCCACACCCAATACTACCACCACTGGCAGGTGCTGAGCCGCCAGATGGGCGAGCGCGCGCGCTTTAGCCTGGTGGCAGAGCAGAGCGATGTTGCCGACTGCGATACGCTGATCTACTACTGGCCGAAGAACAAACCGGAAGCCCAGTTCCAGCTGATGAACCTGCTCTCCCTGCTGCCGGTCGGCTGCGATATTTTCGTGGTGGGCGAGAACCGCAGCGGCGTGCGCAGTGCAGAACAGATGCTGGAAGCTTACGCCCCGCTGAACAAAGTCGACAGCGCCCGCCGCTGTGGCCTGTACCATGGCCGTCTGGAAAAACAGACAACGTTTGATCCACAGGCTTACTGGGACGAGTACCAGCTTGACGGCCTGACCATCAAAACCCTGCCGGGCGTGTTCAGCCGTGACGCGCTGGATACGGGCAGCAAGCTGCTGCTCTCCACCCTGACGCCGCACACCAAAGGCAAAGTGCTGGACGTGGGCTGCGGCGCGGGCGTGCTCTCTACCGTGCTCGCCAGCCATTCACCAAAAGTCCGCTTAACCCTGTGTGACGTGAGCGCCCCGGCGGTAGAAGCCAGCCGCGCAACGCTTGCCGCAAACGGCATTGAAGGCGAGGTGATTGCCAGCAACGTCTTCTCCGACGTCACCGGTCGCTTCGACATGATTATCTCCAACCCGCCGTTCCACGACGGTATGGAGACCAGTCTGGAAGCCGCGCAAACGCTGATCCGTGGCGCAACCCGTCACCTTAACAGCGGCGGCGAGCTGCGTATTGTCGCGAACGCCTTCCTGGCGTACCCGAAAGTGCTGGACGAAACCTTCGGCTTCCACGAAGTGATCGCGCAGACCGGCCGCTTTAAGGTCTACCGTACCGTCATGACGCGCCAGGCCAAAAAGTAATCTCCACTCCAGCAGGCCGGATAAGCGCAAGCGCCATCCGGCTCCGCATGGCGCCTGCATCGGCCATTTTTGCAGCAATCAAGGCGTCACGCGCACTTTTCTGTTGACGTAAAGCTGAAAACATCTAGAATGCGCCTCCGTGGTTACGATACTTTTACAGTATCGATGGTATGCGAAGGTGGCGGAATTGGTAGACGCGCTAGCTTCAGGTGTTAGTGTCCTTACGGATGTGGGGGTTCGAGTCCCCCCCCTCGCACCATAAATCACAATGATATTGCTCGCACTGGGCGAAGGTGGCGGAATTGGTAGACGCGCTAGCTTCAGGTGTTAGTGTCCTTACGGATGTGGGGGTTCGAGTCCCCCCCCTCGCACCAACGAGGCGATATCAACAATAGTAAGATGACTGTGCGAAGGTGGCGGAATTGGTAGACGCGCTAGCTTCAGGTGTTAGTGTCCTTAGGATGTGGGGGTTCGAGTCCCCCCCCTCGCACCAATTATCTTACATCCCTTCTGAAGTTTCTCTTGTTTTCCCTGTTATTTCAAACTCATCAGTATCACCAAAATTCCACTGACCAGTGCTACGCATGATGGCAGTAAAACAAAGTGGCGCAGCTGTTTATGCCAGATCATTCCAGACGTGACTAACAGGCCTGACACAATGATCGCTTTCCAGGTATCAAGGGAGAGATCGGCAAACATCAACCCGCCGAGAATGGCTCCCGGTAGCAATACCCCCCAACCACTGCCAAGCGCCCTGTTCAACATGATCTGCCCTCTCACAACGATAATGATAACCAATATCATATGACACACATTATCATTTGTCAGCTGAATGAATCAAAATCCATCGACCTTTACCTTTCCCGTAATGACAGGAATTGCCTAAGGTGATAAATTGCCCACCTGTTAACAACATCTAAAGATTTTCTGATAATTACTCTTTGAGTTATTTGCATGTTTTATTGCGAAACGGCACCTACTTATTTGTTTTAATTAAATTTTAATAAAAACGCACGACTATGACATCACAATCCTGGCGGTCTTTGGTTCACAGAAAATATCAATTGTCGTTACGTTTATTTTTATTTCTGAACGCAACCTCGGCAGTGTTCTCGGTAACAAATCCGCTCAATTCTGTACGCCTGTTATCTGCCCCACTTATTGCTATTTTCTCCATCAGCACCGGCCTGTTCGTCTGGCACTGGAGAAAGCGCGCGCGGAAGATAAATATTCCCGTTGTTTCAGGGATCTTCGGTATTTTGTGGGCCTGGCAAATTGTGTCTAAATTCGCCTTAATTACCCACGACCACGCGACGTATTTGTTAATCGCCCTATTAACGGTACTTTTTATCGGAACGCTGGCATTCGCCAGTAATATCAAAGCATTTACGCTGCACTCATTGCCCACCTTTATTGTCTGCCTGTGGCTAAGCGATCACGATATATGGCTGAGAATGACCTATTCTTTCGCACTTCCTGTGGTGGCAATTGCTATTCATAACATTTTGCAAACGCGTAACGATCGTTTTGCTCAGGAATTGCTCTCACGCCTGTTGGAAGAGCGAGAAACCCTTACCGATCTCAGCATGATGGACCCGCTTACCGGCCTCTATAATCGTCGTGGTCTGCAAAGCCGTCTGGAGAACCTTCCGACGGTAGAAAATGGCGAGCACTTTGTTCTGCTGATGGATATCGACCACTTTAAAGCCTATAACGATCATTATGGCCATATGATGGGCGACCAGGCGCTGAAGCGCGTCTCTGCGGCAATCCGCGACGCCGTGCGTTCTCGCGATATTGTGGCGCGTTTTGGCGGAGAAGAGTTTATGGTGCTGCTGACCAATATTTCACTCGAACATGCCCGCCAGACGGCAGAGCGGATCCGTCAGAAAGTCTACGATTTGAAAATCCCACATCTGTTTAACGAGAGTGTCGCGACAAACGTCACCATCAGCATTGGTATTGCTATTTTCGAGGATGAAGACGTGGAAGGTGCGCTGGAAAAAGCAGACAAAGCCCTCTACGAAGCAAAGCATATGGGGCGCAATAACATTCTGTTAAGCGAAGAGCTGCAGACGGCATAAACATCACGGCGATGTCACCCGGACAAAAGTCTTGCCATTGGTATGAGCAATAGTTAGGATTGGCAATCATTATCATTTAGATTTCTATCTATACTATGGCTACGCATACCGCACACATCGTCGACCCCCTCCTCTGGCGAGCGCCCCTCACCAGCGGGAATGTTTCGCTTGCGGATGCCATACGGGATAAGATTGCGGAGACGCGAGCCCACCTGCTGGACTTTATCCGGCTTGATGAAGCGCCCCCGAACCACGCCATGACGCTCTCAGAGTGGCGAAAACCGACAAAACTGCAGTCGCTTCTGGCCACCTATTCCGACCATATCTATCGCAATCAGCCCACTCTTACGCGGGAAAATAAACCGCTGCTCTCTCTCTGGGCACAGTGGTATATCGGGCTGATGGTGCCTCCCCTCATGCTGGCGCTGTTAACCCAGAAGAGCATGCTGGAACTCTCGCCGGATAATTTCCACGTCGAGTTTCACGAAACCGGGCGTGCGGCCTGTTTCTGGATTGATCTGCACGAAGACCAGAACGCTGAACGCCTGACGGCTCAGGAGCGCATGGAACAGCTTATCACCCAGGCCCTGATCCCGGTGGTGGAAGCGCTTGAAGCAACGGGAGAGATTAACGCGAAGCTTATCTGGAGCAATACGGGCTATTTAATCCACTGGTATTTAACGGAAATGAAGCCTCTGCTTGGTGATGAGAACGTTGATGCCCTGCGTCAGTCCTGTTTCTTTGCAAAACAGCTTTCCGATGGTCGCGACAACCCGTTATTCCGAACTGTCGTGCTCCGTGATGGGCTTCTGGTTCGCCGCACCTGCTGCCAGCGCTACCGTCTGCCAGATGTTAAGCAGTGCGGGGATTGCACGCTCAAGTAGTCTGCCCGGCCTGATGCCCTTACCCTGCCCCTCTCCCGCAGAGAGAGGGAACAAACACTAAAAACGGCAACCTGAGTTGCCGTTTTGCTTTTACCTAAGCCACCTGCTGATTGTCCTCTTCCGCGTTACGCTGTGCCTCTTCCGCTTCCTGCTCCAGCAGCTGTTTCTCGTACACTTTGAAGAACGGGAAGTAGATGATTGCCGATACGCAGGCCAGAACCACAACCAGAATAGCCGCGCGGAAATCCCAGCCCAGAGCCCACGCTGCGCCTATTGGCGCCGGTGCCGTCCAGGGGACCACTGAGATGACGCGGCCAATCAGGTCAAACGTCATAGCCGCCCAGGCCAGCACTGCATTTACCATCGGTGCCAGCAGGAACGGAATAAAGAACACCGGGTTCATCACAATTGGCGTACCGAAAATGACGGGTTCGTTGATGTTAAAGAAGCTGGGTACCACGCTCAAACGCCCGATGGAGCGTAAATGCGCTGAACGGCTACGCAGATAGCAAATCACCAGCCCCATCGTGGCGCCCGACCCGCCAATCACGATAAAGAACGTCCAGAACGCCTCCATAAAAATATGCGGCAGAGGCTGGCTGGCGGCCAGCGCGGTCTGGTTAGCGCCCAGGTTAGTCAGCCAGAACATCTGCAGCATCCCGGAGACGATGGCGGCTCCGTGGATCCCGGCGAACCACAGCAAATGGCCAATCAACACGGCCAGCAGGATCGCAGGCAGGGAATCCGCTGCGGAAACCAGAGGTTTAAAGACCGACATAATGGCCTGCGGGATCAGCATACCGAACTGAGACTGAATGAGCAGGCTCAGAGGATAAAGCGTCAACACCACCACCAGCACCGGGATGAGCAGATCAAAAGAGTTTTTGATCATCGGAGGTACCTGGTCTGGCAGGCGAATACCGATGTTATGCGCCTTGAGGAAACGCATCATCTCAACGCAGTAGATCGCCACCAGAATCGCGGTAAAAATGCCCGTTCCACCCAGGCTGTCGACGGGCAGCGTGCCTTTGGTTTTCGGTGCCGCAACCAGCAGAAACGCCATCAGCGACAGCATGGCGCACATAAACGGGTCTAACTGATGTGATTTGACATAGTGTTTGCCAAGGTTATACGCAATGGCCGCACAAATATAAATGGACATAATGCCCATCGTCATATCAAACGGCGTCAGGATCTGGCCTTCAAACTGCTTCGCCATATCCAGCCAGGCTCTGGCGAAACCCCAGGTGGTATCCGGCGAAAATGGCGGGTATGCGAACACTAACAAAAATGAACCCACAATCATAAATGGCATCGCGGAGATAAACCCATCACGAATAGCCATAACATGACGCTGGGAAGAGATCCGCCCGGCAATCGGGCTGACGTAATTTTCAACAAAACGGAATATCAGGTTAAATGCAGCATGGTTGGCAGACATGGCAGATCTCCTGTCAGACGTTTGTTACGGGCGCATTTGCGCCGCACGTTGTTCCATAAATCAGCTTCACAACCTTGCTGGCTTGTGTACCAGCGGTACTGCTCAGACGGAATGGTTTCATAATGTGCTCTTATTATTGGATACAGGGGACGTTACGTACTCAGTATTAATCGACGCATCACGCTCTGCAACCGGTTACTGTAACCGGTTTCCGTGATTGTGAAGAGGATCCAGAAATCAACGGTTCGGGATATTTGTTACTTAAGAGATATTTACAGAGCCTGAATGCTTATGACAGATTACGCAGGATATTTGTCAGGAGGAAACAATGAGTTTGCAGTCTGTACAGCAGTTTTTTGCCGACAACGCGCCGGATATAGACGTCATTGAACTTAGCCAGAGTACCGCTACCGTTGCGTTGGCTGCTGCCGCCCACCGTGTTGAACCGGGACAAATCGCCAAGACCTTATCACTGAAGGTGAAAAATGAGGTGATTCTGGTGGTAGCAAAAGGCGATGCGCGCCTGGATAACAAAAAGCTGAAAGATACCTTTGGTGCAAAAGCGCGAATGCTCAGCAGTGATGAAGTGGTGACCATCACCGGTCATCCCGTTGGCGGCGTATGCCCGTTCGGCCTGGAAAACCCGCTTGCGGTTTACTGCGATATTTCATTAAAGCAGTACGCCGAAGTCCTGCCCGCCGCAGGCGCAATTCATAGTGCCGTGCGTATCTCACCTGACAGAATGGCAGAACTGACTTCCGCAAAATGGGTTGATGTCTGCATCTGATTGATGCGCCAGAGCCTGCCTGGCGCGCAACAGACAGGTTATAAAAAGGTCGGATTGCTGAGTGTCGAGCTTTGCAGTTCTCTTGCCGGAAGGTGGGTAATAATATCTGCCGCATCGAGTAACCCTACGTCAGAATTCACCCCCAGCTTCACCATCGCGTTAAACTTATGCGCCCGGATGGTCTTGATATTGCGTTCAAGCTGTGCCGCGATTTGAGGAATGGAATAGCCGCAAGACATATAACGCAATATTGCCCGTTCCGTTGGGCTTAACATTCTGCTTTGACTCCGGTACCAGTGGTTCATCATATTGTCATTGATGCGCAGGGTTTCACTCAGTAACACCATAAGTTCATTCTGCAGGTGCTCAAGCGTCAGCGATTTGCTGACCACACCGTGAAGGCGTGACGGGGAAAGATGGCTAATTAATCTTGCTTCCATATCATCAGCGACCAGGATAATGCGCTGGATATGGCCATGCGTAAACGCAAAATCCCGCAGGTGCGCCAGGCAGTTACGACGCTCTTCTCGCGCATCGGAATATGAATAGATCAGCGAGAAAAAATTGATGTGCTGAAGTGCTTTCTTAAAGCTGTCAAATTCACTAAACAGATGCAGCTGATAATGATTCAGGCCAGGCATCGCAAAAAGATGCTGTAGCCCAACAGCACTCATCGCGCAATTTTCGACGATGGCGATATGTCTTGTTGAATCGGTTTTTTCCATTCCTCGAACTCTCCATAGGCTGACATCAAATTCAGCTCTCGCATTCCCTGTGTACTGTTTATCCAGGCGTACATATCGGCATTACTGCGTAATGACAGCCGTCGCATCGCACTGTTTTTCTGCGCACTGACGGTTTTATTACTCTTCTTGAGCAATGTGGCGATTTGGTTAATCCCCCATCCTTTACCTAACAGCCGCAATACTTTGCGTTCGGAGTGCGTGAGCGCGATAACCTGTTCTTCTTCTTCCCCCGGACTTTGAGGTTCCGGGGTTAGCAACGCCTGGCTTACCCGCTCTGCGCGTTCGCTACCTGCCCGAATAGCGTTAACAAGCCCTTCAATGGGTTCAATATCAGAAAGCAACGTACTTTCCGGACGCACAAGTAACTCGACGGCAATAGGGTTAAGCGGCCGCGAAACTAAAAAGATCCAGTGAATATTCCGGTATTGATTCAATAAACTGAAATACTCTTCGAGCGCGCCCCGAGGATTCCAGTATTCGCCTGAAATATCGGCAATGATGACGTCAGCGCGGCGTAGCTGGAGCAGTGTTAACTCCTGCAATGAGCTGCAATAGGTCAATTCAAAATCGGGGAAATGGCGAGTCATCACGCCCCCTAACCCATTTTGCATGACCGGTATCCGGCTAATGATAACGCTATGCTTACCGTGCAAAGACAACATAGACCCTCCGTGTCCATTCTTCATGTGATGAGTAACGTTAAAATGCATCAACGTATGAGTATTTTTCGTCCCTGAGTGTAAAGCAGGTTAATGCAAGCAGAAGATGAGATGTATTCTTAGTTTAAGAAATGCCTAAACAGCAGTAATATCTCATAAAGCGAAATTAAATTTAATTGCAGTGTCATTAAAATAACTACAATATAAAATTAGAATAACTAAATATAAATAACTTATATTTTAATATTAATAATTCACCAAAATGATGAATTAATCCCAACCCCTTCCGCACTTAAGGGCAGTAACTGTTTGCATAAACCTTGATCTGGCCCACAGCAAGTGGCACTGCACTTTGTGCTAAAAATAATCGCTATGGGCCAACCGGCAACTTTCCACCTTCTTCAGGACAATACATGCAGGCAGATCGGTCAACGCAGCGTGCTATCACGCGGCTATGTATTCAGTGCGGTCTTTTTCTGCTCCAGCACGGCGCGGAAAGCGCATTGGTTGAGGAGCTTTCCACCCGGCTGGGACTGGCGCTGGGTATGGATAGCGTAGAAAGCGCTATTTCATCTAACGCCATCGTGCTGACCACGATCAAAGACGGTCAGTGCCTGACCTCCACCCGCAAAAACCATGACCGCGGCATTAACATGCACGTCGTGACCGAAGTGCAGCACATCGTCATCCTCGCTGAACATAAGCTTCTCGATCTTCGGGAGATTGAAAAACGGTTCAACCAAATTAAGCCATTACGTTATCCGCGCTGGCTTGTCGTGGTGATGGTAGGGCTGTCTTGCGCCTGCTTTTGTAAGCTCAATAAAGGCGGCTGGGACGGCGCGATCGTCACCTTTTTCGCCAGCAGTATCGCCATGTACGTTCGCCAGCTGCTGACGCACAGACAGCTGCATCCGCAAATTAACTTCTGCATTACCGCATTTGTCGCCACCACGGTTTCCGGCCTGCTGCTGCGCCTGCCGCAGTTTGCCACTACCCCGACGATTGCCATGGCCGCCAGCGTGCTTCTGCTTGTTCCGGGCTTTCCGTTGATCAACGCCGTTGCCGACATGTTTAAAGGGCACATTAATACCGGTCTGGCACGCTGGGCTATTGCCAGCCTGCTGACGTTGGCGACCTGCATCGGCGTAGTGATGGCCATGACACTCTGGGGGTTACGCGGATGGGCGTGATAGATTTTCTGCTGGCGCTGGCACAGGACATGCTTCTGGCCGCCATTCCTGCCGTCGGCTTTGCGATGGTGTTTAACGTTCCGCAACGCGCTCTGCGGTGGTGTGCGCTGCTGGGCGCGATTGGCCATGGCTCGCGAATGGTGATGATGACCGCAGGATTTAACATCGAATGGTCGACATTTATGGCCTCCATGCTGGTTGGCAGTATCGGCATCCAGTGGTCGCGCTGGTATCTGGCGCATCCCAAGGTGTTCACCGTCGCCGCCGTGATCCCAATGTTCCCGGGCATATCTGCGTATACGGCGATGATTTCCGCGGTGAAAATCAGCCATTTTGGCTACACCGAGCCGCAGATGATCCTCCTCCTGAGCAACTTTCTTAAGGCCTCGTCCATCGTCGGCGCGCTCTCCATCGGCCTGTCGATCCCCGGGCTGTGGCTGTACCGCAAACGCCCACGCGTTTGATATTTGTGTTATTTCGCTGCCATGGAGATAATCCTTCTGGTCCGTTTGGTGAAAATAAGGAAAGGATGTGGCTAACCCTGGCAGCGAACACCTCGAGCACAGCGAAGAATCCAGCCTGAAAGAGAAAATTTTTCAGAGCGCCATCGCGCTTTTTGCCGAGTATGGATTGAACGGTGCCCGCATGGAGCAGATCGCGGAAAAAGCGGGCACCACCAAACGCATGGTGGTTTACCATTTTAAAAATAAAGAGAATCTCTATCTCCTGGTTCTGGAACATGTTTACACCCAGATTCGCGCCAGTGAAAAAGCGCTAAGCCTGGCGGGAATGCCCCCCGTCGAAGCGCTGGTCAACCTGGTTGAAGCCACCTTTGACTATCATGCCGACCACCCGGACTACATCCGGATTATCTGTATGGAAAACATGCAGCGGGGCCGCTTTATGCAGCAGTCGAGCTATCTTCGCCAGGTCAACCGTAGCGCGCTCGACCTGCTGGAGGGCATCCTGCTCCGGGGCAAAGAAAAACAGCTCTTCAGCCAGACGGTTGACGCCCGCGATCTTCACCGCCTGATAAGCAGCTTCAGCTTTCACTACGTTGCCAACAGTTACACCTTCACGCTCCTGTTTGAAGACGGGGCGGACGAACAGGCTCAGCGCCAGCACTACCGCAAAATGGCCGTTCAGGTGGCGCTCCGCTACACCTGCCCATAAAATTGCTTGCAATTAAATCGCACACTACTTATATTCATCTCATGAACGCGAAAACGAACGACGCAACCGCTGCGCTCAAGCTGGATAACCAGCTCTGCTTTGCCCTCTATTCGGCAAACCTGGCGCTCAATAAGCTGTACCGGCAACTGCTGGCACCGCTGAACCTGACCTACCCGCAATACCTGGTGATGCTGGTGCTGTGGGAGCAGGATGACATGACGGTGTCGGACATCGGCGAACGCCTGTTTCTGGACTCTGCAACCCTGACGCCGCTGTTGAAACGGCTGGAAAGTGCCGGGTTAATCAACCGTCACCGTTCGCGCCAGGACGAACGTCAGGTCGCCGTCACCCTGAGCGAAGCGGGACGTGAACTGCAGCAGCAGGCATTGGGTATCCCCCATGCGGTGGGTTGCGCAGCGCAGTGTGATACCGACACCCTGCTGGCGCTCAAACAGCAGCTCGAACTTTTGCGACAACAGCTACACCGCGCGTAAGACTATACTTTACGCGTGATTATCACCCATATATATCGCACGCTATTTAATAGCACACACTTAAGCAAGATGAGGAACCTGCCATGTCTTTAGAAAAAGTTGTTTATACCGCCAAAGCCAAAGCAACCGGTGGCCGTGACGGTCGAGCCACCTCTTCCGATGGCGTACTGGACGTAAAACTGGGCGTGCCAAAAGAGATGGGCGGCATGGGGGGAGAAGTGACGAACCCTGAGCAGCTGTTTGCTGCCGGCTACTCTGCCTGCTTCCTGGGCGCGATGAAATTTGTGGCGGCGCGCGATAAATTTACCCTGCCAAAAGAAGCCTTTATTGAAGGCGAAGTGGGTATTGGCCCGCTGCCAACCGGTTTTGGTATTGAAGCGAAACTGAACATCCACGTTGAGGGTATGGATCCTGCAGAAGCCAAAAAGCTGGTCGACGCGGCGCACATTGTTTGCCCGTACTCTAACGCGACCCGCGGCAACATCGACGTGACCCTGAATATCATCGCGTGATAAATGCCTGATGACGCTGCGCTTATCAGGCCTACGACCGTAGCCCCGGTAAGCGCAGCGCCACCGGGGAAATCCCCTCCTTCCCTTTCCTCTCTCTGTGCTACCATAAGCCCATATCTCGCCCGTAGTAATCAGTAGAGTAAGCGTTATGTCCTCCAGAATCCTGACCACCAGCATTGCTGGCATTGATGCCTTTATGCGCGACCCACGCGGTGTGTTGACCCACGCCGAAGGCGGCACGGTTGCAGTTTTTGCCGACAACGTTCCGGCGTTTTACGCAATTACACCGGAACGCCTGGCACAGCTTCTGGAGATCGAAGCGCAGCTGTCGCGCCCGGCGAGCGATGTCACGCTGGACAACCAGTTCTTTGATGAACCGGTGAATGTCCCCGTGACCGTTCCGATGGGAAAATTTGCCCTTTACGCGGGCTGGCAACCGGATGCGGATTTTCAGCGGCAGGCCGCGCTGTGGGGCATTGCGCTAACCCAGCCGGCCACCGCGGAAGAGCTCGCCGCTTTTACCGCCTGGTGGCAGGCGGAAGGTAAAGTCTTCACCCATATTCAGTGGCAGCAAAAGCTCGCGCGTCATCTTCAAATCACCCGCGCCGGCAACAATGGGCAGCCAAAACGCGATATCAACGCGTTTTCAGAACCGGATAAACAGATCCCCAGCGGATTCCGAGGTGCGAAATGAAGAACGTCGGCGACCTGATGAAACGTCTGCAAAAAATGATGCCTGCCAATGTGAAGCCTGCTTTCACCACGGGTGAAGAGCTACTGGCCTGGCAAAAAGAGCAAGGAAAGATCCGTGCCGCCGCGCTCGCCCGGGAAAACCGGGCGATGAAAATGCAGCGCACCTTTAACCGTTCCGGTATCCGTCCCCTGCACCAGAACTGCTCGTTCGATAACTATAAAATCGAAACCAACGGGCAGATGAACGCCCTTGCCGCCGCCCGTCAGTACGTAAATGAATTCGACGGCAATATCGCCAGCTTCATCTTTAGCGGCAAGCCGGGCACCGGAAAAAACCACCTTGCAGCCGCTATCTGCAACGAGCTGCTTCTGCGGGGTAAATCGGTTCTTATCATCACCGTGGCCGATATCATGTCCGCGATGAAAGACACCTTCAGCAACCGCGAAACCAGCGAAGAACAGCTGCTTAACGATCTGAGCAATGTCGACCTACTGGTCATCGACGAGATTGGCGTTCAGACCGAATCCCGCTATGAAAAAGTGATCATCAACCAGATAGTCGATCGCCGCTCCTCGTCCAAGCGCCCCACCGGCATGCTGACGAACCACAATATCGACGAGATGACCCGCTTACTGGGTGAACGCGTCATGGACCGCATGAAGCTGGGTAATAGTCTTTATGTCATCTTCGACTGGGAAAGTTACCGCAGCCGCGTTACCGGCAAAGAGTATTAAGACAGTTCCAGAAATCGCCGACAGGTCCCAGGTATATACTGGTACCCATTCGGCCCAAAACGGACCTTTTTGAGAGAGCCATGATGAAAAAACAGATTCTAATCAGCACCTTTTTAGGCGCGCTGCTGGTGACCGGCGCAGCGCAAGCGGCGTCATGGCAGGAGTCTCTGTCAAGCGCAGCAAATGAGCTGACCAAAGAGAGCAGCAGCTCTCAGGGTGGACTCTCCGCTTCTTCCCTCACCAGCCTGCTGGGCAACAGCTCTCAGAGCCTTAGCGCGGGCACGATGAACAACGCGGCGGGGATTCTGGAATATTGCGCGAAGCAAAAGCTGGCCTCCGTGACCGACGCGCAAAACGTGAAAAATCAGGTGCTGGGTAAACTGGGCCTGGATACCCAGGAGCAAAAAGCGGACACCAACTATATGGACGGCATTCAGGGCCTGCTGAACGCGCAAAACGGGCAGCAGCTTAACCTGAGCACCCTCGGCAACTCTTCTCTGGCAAAACAGGTGAAAACCAAAGCCTGCGATCTGGTGCTGAAACAAGGCGTTAATTTCCTCTCCTGATCCATCCCATTTTTGCCACAACACGCCGCGTTTAATGCGATAGTCTTGCAACGCGGCGCTAAATGAGCGTTTTTCCTGGTTGCCACCGCCTCAGCGTCTGTTTGTCAGGATGCGACCTTCTTCATAAAAACGATTTTCTAAACCAAATCCTAACAACAGCACACTTTCGTGACACTAAAATTGCAGCTTAACGACATCGCAATTACATTGTATGACCCAAAAAATAAACAGTTAGCCAGCGAAGCACCTGGCGTCATGAGGATATGCTGTTGTCAGAATTCATGTCTCTTATCCTTTTTCTGGCTTCTGTCGGCGTCTATGCCTGCAAAGCCGGCCGCAACACCTGGTGGTTTATCGCCACGCTGGTGGTACTCGGCATTTTTATTATTTTAAACATTACCCTATACGCCAGCGACTACTTTACCGGTGACGGTATTAACGATGCCGTGCTCTACACCCTGACGAACAGCCTGACGGGCGCGGGTGTGGGCAAGTACATTCTTCCGGGGCTCGGCCTTATCGTCGCGCTGGTGACAATTTTTGGCGCGCTGGCCTGGGTGTTGCGTCGACGTCGCCATCATCCGCATCATCATGGCTACAGCCTGCTGGCGCTATTCCTGGCGCTGGCCTCCGTCGACGCCAGCCCGGCGTTCCATCAGATCACCGAGCTGGTGAAATCCCAGTCCCGCGACGGCGATCCTGATTTCGTGGCTTACTACAAAGAACCGTCGAAAACGATCGCCAACCCGAAACTCAACCTGGTTTACATCTACGGTGAAAGCCTGGAACGCACGTACTTTGATAACGATGCCTTCCCGAACCTGACGCCGGACCTGGGCGCGCTGAAAAACGAAGGTCTCGACTTCAGCCACACCATGCAGTTGCCGGGTACGGATTATACGATTGCCGGGATGGTTGCCTCCCAGTGCGGTATCCCGCTGTTCGCGCCTTTTGAGGGTAACGCCTCGGCCTCCATGTCGACGTTCTTCCCACAGAATATTTGCCTCGGCGACATCCTGAAAAACTCCGGCTACGAAAACTATTTTGTGCAGGGAGCAAACCTGCGCTTTGCCGGAAAAGACGTGTTCCTGAAATCCCACGGTTTTGACCACCTGTATGGCTCAGAAGAGTTAAAAACGACGGTTGCCGATCCGAGCTACCGCAACGACTGGGGTTTCTATGACGATACGGTACTCGACGAAACCTGGAAAAAATTCGAGGAGCTTTCCCGCGCGGGCAAGCGTTTCTCCCTTTTTGCGCTGACGGTGGACACCCACCATCCGGACGGGTTCGTTTCGCGCAGCTGCAAACGCAAAAGCTATGACGTCGACGGCAAAAACAACAAGTCTTTCAGTGCCGTTACCTGCAGCCAGGAGCACATTGCCGCGCTGGTCGAGAAAATCAAAGCCTCGCCCTGGTTTAAAAACACCGTCATCGTCGTGTCGTCTGACCATCTGGCGATGAAAAACAGCGCCTGGGATCGGCTCAACAAGCAGGATCGCAGCAATCTGTTCTTCGTCCTGCGCGGCGACCAGCCGCAGCAGGAGGTCATCGCCACCAAACGTAACTCCATGGATAACGGCGCAACCGTGCTGGACATTCTGGGCGGCGACAACTTTATTGGCCTTGGGCGCAGCACGCTGTCGGGGCAATCCCTGTCGGAAGTCTTCCTCAACATGAAGGAAAAAATCCTCGCCTGGAAGCCAGACATTATCCGCCTGTGGAACTTCCCGAAAGAGATGAAGGACTTCACCGTCGATCGGGATAAAAACACGATTGCCTTCTCGGGCAGCAGCTTCCGTCTGCCGCTGCTGGTACGCGTGTCGGAGGGGCGCGTCGAGCCGCTGCCGGAAAGCGAATATTCCGCGCCGCTGCGCTATCAGCTGGCCGATTTTGCGCCACGCGATAATTTCGTATGGGTCGACAGGTGTTACAAAATGGGCCAGCTCTGGTCGCAGCCGCTGGCGCTTTCTACCGACTGGTGCGTCTCTCAGGGTCAGCTTGGCGGGGAGCAAATCGTACAGCACGTGGATAAAGCCCAGTGGAAAGGCAAAACCGCGTTCAACGATACGGTGATTGATACCGCGCGCTATCAGCACAACGTCGACATGCTGAAAATCAGCGATAACGATATTCGCTACAAAGCGGACAGCTTTATCTTTAACGTGGCCGGCGCGCCGGAAGAAGTGAAGCAGTTTAGCGGCATCTCGCGCCCGGAGTCCTGGGGACGCTGGTCAAACGCGCAGCTGGGCAACGAGGTGAAAATTGAGTACGCCCACCCGCTGCCGGAACAGTTCGACCTGGTGATCACCGCCAGAGCGTATGGGCCCAACGCAAACAAGCCCGTCCCCGTGCGCGTGGGCGATCGGGAGCAGACGCTGACGCTTGGGAACGACGTGAGCACGCATACGCTGCATTTTGAGAACCCTTCGCGCAGCAATACCCTGGTGATCGTGCCGCCAGATCCGCAGTCCACGAACGAGGGGAATATCCTTGGGCACTCGCCGCGCGAGCTCGGGATCGGCATGGTTGAAATCAAAATCGTCAGCAAAGCGGGTTAATACGCGTCACGCCCGGCGTACTGCCGGGCATTTATGAAAATAAATAATCCTATATCAGACTTATAAATTAGATAAAAACACTTTATATAAGCCATTTTTATCTATAAATATCCCGCCAAAACACAAATCCATAAAATGTGCGACTCCTGAAATCACAACGGAGCGTTACGCACTTTTATCATGCTAACCGGCTATAAGTTCGAATCCATCCGGGCACTGCGCAGTGAAAATGTGGTTGCCTGGGAGGTATTGTCTACGGCAAAGCCCCACGTCAATCTTGAAGATTACTTTGGCTCGATGCCCGCGACGCAGCGTAAAGCGCACTTCTTTGCGCAGCTTCGTCACGCCATGTTTTGCAAGGATGGCGACAAGTATTATCTCAATGCGACATCGGATTTACTGCTGGAAACGGACTTCCTCGACAGGCTAAAAGAAGAGACACCCTGCCCTGAGAGACTTGCTATCGAGGTCACCGATCTCCATACGATGGTCCAGCTTGAGGATACGCAAAGCCAGGCGCTACGGAAATGCATCGCGACGCTCCATCAGTGGGGGATAGAAGTGTGGGCAGACGATGTCTGCGAAGACCTTCTTCCCGATCTTCTGACCAGCCAGATCCGCTTCTGCGGCATCAAAATTGACAAACATACCTTCTGGAACGGGCGGATCGAGCAGGCAAAGTTTCTGCATCTCACCCGCCAGTGCAAGCGCGTCGCCAGCAAGGTGCTGATCGAAGGCATCGAAACCGCGGGTGATTTCGCGCTGGCCCGCGCCAGCGCGGCCGATTACGGCCAGGGCTATCTGTGGGGTAGAAAATGACCCCTTTCATTCCGAATGCTGGTTATCAGGTTATCGTTCTGAGCGGGAATACGTTTTTATGGCTTGGCCTCACTTCGACGATCTCGACGGCCGTTACTCCTCGCCCGGAGATGTATTGGATCCATGACGTTAATCCGGAAGGGCTTTTGCACCTGCAGGAACGGCTGCTCAATACGCACGCCGGAGAGAACTGGCTGGTATTTACGGATGCCGCGCGGGTCTGCGACGTTCACGCCTGCCTGCGCAACGAGCGGGTCCGAGTGGTCGCGGACAACCTCTCGTTTGCGCAGCTAAGCCACTGTTTTAGCGACACGACATTCGCCATCGAAAACGCCGCCACGCTCTCGCATCAGGAGAGGCGGGTTTGCATGTTGCTCCATAAAGGATTCAGTCCGGTTCGCATCGCAAAAATCATGAATAAGTCCCCTAAAACGATCTACACCCACAAGCGTAACGCGATGAACAAATTCTGTTGTCACAGCCTGGCGGAATTCCATCGAAAACTCTGCCTGCTGGACGCTCAGTCATTCGCTTTGTAATTGCACTGTTACTCACGTCAGGAAATAAGATCATGAAAATTATTCCCACCCTTGTATGTTGTTCCGTTCTCCTGCTTCCTGCTGCTGCGATCGCCGCAGACAGTACCGCAAGCGCGACGATGCACGTATCACTTGAGGTAGTGAAGTCGTGCACCCTTAAAGCCAACGACCTCAACTTCTCGCGTCACGGCTCCGATGAGTCGAGCGAAATCCAGGCCAAAACGCAGGTCGATATTGTCTGTACCAACGGTACGCCTTTCACCCTTACAGCCACCAGCAACGACGGCGAAAACGGTACCTTCTGGCTGAAGCCGGAAAACGGCGAAACGGGCGCGCAGAAGATTGCGTGGAAACTCTTTGCCGACGAAGGCAAACAGACGCAAATCACCGACACGAATGGCCTGGACGATACCGGCAACGGTGCGGAACAGGAGGAAACGCTGTATGGCGTCATTGACGCCGGGGTGCTGACAACCGCCCAGGCAGGTACCTACAGCGACGATATCACGTTAAAACTGGAGTACTGATCGTGCGTCGCTACTTTCCCTGCTTCATTCTGTGGCTCATGATGCTGGCGCTGCTGTCGCGCTACGCGCTGGCCGCCACGCTTCAGGTGGCCCCGGTAACGCTCGACCTGCAGAGCAATCAGCGGGCAGCGGCGGTCTATCTCACTAACAGTGGGAAAGCGGCCATCCATGCGCAGATTCGGGTGTACGAATGGACGCAAAAAAACGGTAAAGATGCTCTGGTGGCCACCGGGGAGGTGGTCAGCAGCCCGGCGATGACATCACTGGCGCCGGGCCAGCAGCAGCTGGTGCGCATTATCGTCATGCAGCCTGGCGTCCGTGCACAGGAGCAAAGTTACCGGCTGGTCATTGACGAGCTGCCGGACGCCACGTCCCGTGCCGCCAATCCCAACGCGGTGCACTTCCTGCTGCGCTACTCGATTCCGGTGTTTATTGCCGGGAACCAGAACGCGCCCGCCAGCCACGATGCACTGAGCTGCGAGCAGGCAGAAATGCCGGCCACCCTCCGCTGCTTTAACGCCGGAAACCGCCACATCCGCCTGAGCCACCTTGAGGCCCTGACGGCCGATGGGCAGGTTGTAGGCTCGATTAAAGGCCTGGCGGGCTATGTGCTCCCGGGACAAACCGCCCTTTTACCGCTTAAGCAGGCTTCACGACACGCGCTCAGCACGCTGCGCGTCTATCTAAATGATGACCACCATGCCAGCCAGATACCCCTGCGCCCGCTCGCTTCTCGCGCTCCTGTTTTGGCTACCGCTCATGCTGTCAGCCCGGGCTGAACCCGCCGACACCGTACAATGGCTGGCCATTACCGTGAACCACGCCCCGCGAGGCGAGCTCTGGGCCTGCCGGGTGGTGGATAATGCGCTATGGATAAGCCGCAGCGACATGAAAAAGCTGGGGCTTCACGCCCCGGACGATCGCGCCGGGTGGGTTGAGCTGACGTCCCTGCCGGGCCTGAAGGTCAATGTCGACGTGCTGTCCCAGCAGGTGTCGATTACCGCAGAGGCAGAGGCGTTCGAGGGCCAGCAGCATCTGACCGTCTCAAAGCCCACGCCGATGTACCGCTATCCTGATGCGCAGCCCGTCAGCGCGTATACGCTCGGATACGCGCTATACGCCAGCGATGCGCAGGGGAAGCGCCAGCTTAACGCCCAGACCATGCTGACCGCGTCCGGAGGGTTACCCGGAACGTTCAGCAGCAGTTTTTCAAGCCATGCCGGGGAGGAAAACAGCGCAGGTCGGCCTACCCACACCCGTCTCGAAACCCGCTGGCAGTGGGATAACACCGACTCGCTGACCACGCTGGCGCTGGGCGACAGTATCACCACCGGCACGCGCTGGAGCCGGCAGGTACGCTTTGGCGGTCTGCACTGGGCACGTAATTTTGAGCTTAATCCCCAGCTCAATACCGAACCGCGCAGCCGCTACAGCGACACGGCCGTGCTGCCTTCCACGGTCGATCTGTATATCGATGGCCTTAAGCAGAGCAGCCAGCGCGTCACGCCGGGAGACTTTCTGCTGGATACCCTGCCCTCCTTCACCGGCAGCGGGCAGGCGGAGGTGGTCATTACCGATATCAACGGTCAGCGTCGCGCCGTACAGCTCGATCTCTACGGCGCGCCGGGCATGCTGGCGGAAGGGCTCAGCAGCGGCTCGCTGGACATCGGCTGGATGCGGGAAAACTACGCCCGGCACTCCGACGACTATGCCGACTCGCCTCTGCTGGACGCGGGCTGGCGCTATGGGGTGAATAATCACCTGACGCTGGCGCTGCACACGGAACAGCAGCGCAGGTTGCGCAACGTGGGCACGGGCGCTGACTGGCTGGTCTCTCCCGCCGTAGGGGTGGTCAGCCAGCACGTTGCCGTGAGCGACAGCCCTTACGGTCAGGGCGTTCAGTGGGGCCTCGGCTGGCAGTGGAACGGGAGAGGAACGGGCATTTCTGCCAGCACCGTCCGTACCGGGGCTGGATTCGCCGACAACGCCCGTATGAGCGGTGCCGCGCCCGTCAGACGCAGCGACAGCGTTTGGGTAAGCCAGTCTATCCCCCACTTCGGCACCGTGGGCGCGGGCTGGGTACAGCAGAACATTCAGGGCAATACACAGCGTTACCTCAACGCCTCCTGGTCGTTGTCGCTGCCAGCACACATCTCCACCACGCTGAGCTATACCCGCTCGTTTACGGATTCGTCGAGTCACGTTCAGCTGCTGCTTTCCGTCCCATTGGGTCGCGAGGACACGCTCTCCGTTCAGGCCAGCCGGGATAAACCGCGCATGGATTACCGCCACCAGCCGGACGATGAGGCCGGCGGCTGGTCATGGGAGCTGGGCCAGGGCTTTGGCGAACGACGTGAAAGATATGCGGACGTAGGCTATCTGGGCCGGGCGGGCGAATGGCACGTTGGGCTGCAGCAAGGTGCTAACCAGGGCAACCAGTACGCCTCAGCCGAAGGCAGCCTGACGCTGCTGGACGGCAGCCTGCACGCGCTGCGCTATATCCAGCAGGGCATGGCGCTGGTGTCAACGCACGGCATTGGGCACGTACCGGTAATGCTGGAAAACCGCCCGGCCGGTGAAACGGATGAGGACGGTTACCTCCTGCTGACCGACCTGCCGCGTTACCACAACAGCAAAATCAGCATTAACCCGCTCGATCTGCCTGCCGATGTGATCGCCCCTGTAACCGACATGCATGCCAGACCGGGCAACAGCAGCGCGGTAAAAGTCGATTTTAACGTCCATCACGCCGTCACGGTTCAGGCCCGACTGGTCGACAGCCGACGCAGGCCGCTCCCGCTGGGCAGCGTCGTGTCAACGCCGCAGGGTGCGACCATCGTAGGACGCGACGGCTTTATCTGGCTTGAAGATCCGCCCCTGCCGGGTGAACTGGTGGTGAAGACCGGTGAGGGGGAGTGCCGGGTCACGCTTCCGGCGCCCCGTACCGCGTCATCTATACAGAATATCGGAGAACAACTGTGTCATTAAGAGCGCCGTTATTATTGCTGCTCGTCCTGTCCGTGAAGGCGATGGCGGCAGCCTGCTGGATAACCTCAACGCCCGCCATTAACTTTGGCAACGTCGTGGCGGGCAACACAACCTCCGTCAACACCGAGGTAAAATTTAGCTGCCAGGCCGACAACGAGGGCAGAACGGAATATATCAATGTCTGCCTGAGCAGCGTAGACGCCCCGCCCTTTGAGATGATCTCGCCGGGGGACCAGGAGGGGAAACAGTATACTCTCCTCTTCCGCCTGCTTAACGGCGCAGCGCGCTCTCAGGAGCTGGGGCCTGCCAGCAGTGGGAACCTGATTCAGCAGACCCTGGCCGCGGAAAGCAATGCCAACGTCAGCGGTACCTTTCCGCTTATCGCCACCATTCCGGCAGGGCAAAGCCAGCTTCCGGCCTACCACTATTACAACTACAACATGAATCTGCGCATCGCCTGGCACAGCGCCATGCGTCAGGATGCGCTGCAAAACTGCTCGGACGGTTCAGCAGAGGGGGAGCAGGTGCAGGGCGGCACCAACGCGCAGGCCGAAATCAGCCAGGGATGCTACATCGAGCGCGTAACTCCGCTTAACTTCGGCACCCTGACCAGCACCGCTACCCTGCGCCCGACGCGATCCACCGCCACCGTCACCACACGCTGTCCGGCCGGGATCGCGTTCACCCTTGCCATGGGCAAAGGCAACCATGCCAGCGGTAGTCAGCGGCAGCTCTGCAACAGCGAGGGCCAGTGCCTGCGCTACGGGCTCTGGCAGGATGAAGCGGCCACGCAACGCTGGGGGGATCAAAGCAGCGGCGATGCGCTGCAGGTCACCAACCCTGCAGGCGGCACCCAGAACTACACCGTTTTCGGCGAAGTCCCGGCACAGCCGCTAACCGGTACCGGGGAATTTATTGATGACGTGATTATCACGCTGACTTATTAAACCACCCAAAATCCTGTCTGGATCAATGTTATCGGTAACAGTGGCGTTAAAATAGCCAGCAGTGCTGCCCGGAGGGCGTAAGCCTTCTCTTTTTATTCGCTATCTCTCTTTTTATTACAACAACTTATGAAATACCTGCTTGCTGACTCCATCGTCTATAACGACGAGGACGGTTCTGTTTCTCTTATCAATGCGCCTGATGAAGATGCGCAGCTCCTCACCTGTACGGCCAATACCATCCTGAGGCTGCTGGTTCAGCATCATGGGAACGTGGTCGAACGGGAAACCTTTCTTCAGGAAGTCTGGGATCGGCGAGGGCTCCAGGGGTCTAACAACTCCTTAAACCAGTACATCAGCATTCTGCGCAAGATGCTGGCGACCCTGCTTCCCGACGAGCTCTTTATCGTTACCGTACCGAAAACAGGCTTTATGCTCAGCGCAGACGTCACGGTCACCCCGCTGGAGGAGGCGCCACCGACCGAAGAAACGGCGAAACCGGCAAGGCGCGTTCGCCCGGAATGGCTGTTCTGCGGCGCGCTCACGCTGGTCGTCGTTGCGCTGTGCATCTGGATCGCGCTCATCAAGCCAGACAACCCGCAGCGGGAGATCCATCTGCTGACGCATATCGGCACCTGCCCGGTATACACCTTTACGCCGCTGGCGGACGTGTTCCATGAGAAGGCGATTACGCTGGCTCAGACTCTTCAGCAGGACGGCCATCTTCCGTGCCTGAAAAATTCTATTTTCTACATGCACATTCAGAGAACGCTTTTCTACGGGCACGAAGGGCGGCTGGTGCTCTCCCAGTGTTCCCTCACGCGGGGTAAAGCCAGCGCCTGTCGTACGCTTTACTATTACGAGTGGTGATATGAAACACAAAAAAGTTTGGCTAATCCTTTTCCTCAACCTGCTGCTGCTGGGCGCCGCGCTGGCGTGGTACTTCCATACGCCCCCGCTGTCGGTGGCCTGCGATGGAAACCTGACCTTCTCCGACCGGCGCGACAGCCACGATTTCACCTTTGACGGCGAGATCATTATGCGCTTCCACCCCGACAAAACGGGGTACATCACGCTAAACGGCAGCGTGGTGAATGCGCCGCGCAGCTGGGAGGTTTCCCGCCAGGAGATGTTTAAATGGCGTCACGTGGAGGGCGAACTGTATGAGATTGTCATTCAAAAAGTGGAGCGTTTTAGCCACGATGCCATGCCGCCCGGGGTCTTTGAAAAATACGTTGCCGGTTTGACGCTCGGAAATAAAAGGCTCCTGACAATAGAGCGCACGCCGGAAGACGCGCTGGTGATCAGCAATTTTTACTCGCCGGTGCTGATCTGCTCGGAATAATGTCGACGGGTCAGGCTATACTTGCCGCCATGAATATTCGCATTCGCCCCACTACCCCTAACGACGTTACCGCCCTGCCCGCCATTGAACGCGCGGGGGGTCAGCGCTTTCGTGAAGACCCCGACCTCGCCTGGCTTGCCGACGGCGAGGTCATTTCCGCTGAGCAGCACCTCGAGTATGCCGAACGTGGGCTAAGCTGGCTGGCGCTGGCGAACGACCGGCCCGTCGGGTTTATCCTTGCCGAGGTCCATCCTTCATCACTGTTTATTGTCGAACTTTCGGTCGATCTGGAGTGGCAGGGCAAAGGAATTGGCAGGCAGCTCATCGCCTGCGCGGCAGACCATGCCCGGAAAAGGGGGCTGACGGCGCTGACGTTGACGACGTTCAGGGACGTACCGTGGAATGCGCCGTTCTATGCGCGGCTGGGGTTTAAAACAATGACGACGCTGACGCCTGAACTGCGTCAGAAAAGGGAAGAAGAGGCAGCGCACGGTTTCGCGTATGAAACGCGCTGCGCCATGCGCCTGCCTCTTATTTAATTAAAACGTTTCCCAGTTATCACCTGCATCAGCGGTAACCGTTTTACGCGCCATCGCCGGTGCTGCAACGGTTTTCGCAGAAGCGAATTCGCGCGCTTTCATCTGCTCCTGCTGAATGCGGAACACCGCCACGGCCTGCGTCAGGCGGCTCGCCTGCTCTTCAAGGGCGGCGGCCGCTGCGGCAGATTCTTCTACCAGCGAGGCGTTCTGCTGGGTCACGCGATCCATCTCTGCCACCGCCAGACCGACCTGGTCGATACCGCGGCTCTGCTCGTCAGACGCAGAGGCGATTTCACCCATGATGTCCGTTACGCGGGTCACCGCGTTCACGATCTCACCCATGGTTTCACCGGCGCTTTCGACCAGCGTTGAGCCCACTTCCACGCGGCCCACGGAGTCTTCAATCAGGCTCTTGATCTCGCGAGCCGCCTGGGCGCTGCGCTGGGCCAGGTTACGCACTTCACCTGCCACCACCGCAAAACCACGACCCTGCTCACCCGCACGCGCCGCTTCTACCGCCGCGTTCAGTGCCAGAATGTTGGTCTGGAAGGCGATGCCGTCGATCACGCTGATAATGTCGGCAATTTTCTGCGAACTGCCCGCGATATCACGCATGGTCTGCACCACGTTATCCACCACTTTGCCGCCTTTCTGCGCGGTTTCAGAGGCGCTCAGCGCAAGATGGCTCGCCTGACGGGCGTTTTCGGCGTTCTGCTTAACGGTCGCCGTCAGCTGCTCCATGCTGGCAGCGGTCTCTTCCAGGGAAGCGGCCTGCTGTTCAGTACGGGAAGAGAGGTCGTTATTGCCCATCGCGATTTCGCTCGCGCCGCTGTAGATCGCGTTCGCGCCGTTACGCACGTCGCCGACGGTACGCACCAGCTCGCCCTGCATATGGCGCAGCGAGTCGGCCAGTTCACCCATCTCGTTGGTGCCCTGAACCTCAATGCGCTTCACCAGGTCGCCGCTGGCGATATGGCGAATGTTGTCGATCAGACGATTCAGCGGAGAGATCAGCGTCTGCTTGATGTTGAGCCAGACGGCCACAATCACCACCAGCACGGCAATCAGGACGCTGATCAGCACCCAGATAGCCTGAGTGTAAGAGCTGTTACTGTCTTTGACCGCCGTTTCGTACAGCTTGTCGTTCTGCTGCAGGTAGCTCACGTACTGCTTCTCAAAACCGTCCTGATAGCTCTGGGTCGGCTGGTCGAAGAAGGCGTTGATTTTGCCTGCCCCCAGCAGCTGAATCAGCTCCGCCAGCGCGCCGTGGTAAATATCATAGTTACGCTTGATCTCCATGGCATCCGCATCGCTTTGACGCGGATCGCGCGGCAGGGCTTCGTAGGCAGCCCAGTTTTTTTCCGCCTGTTTCAGAGACGTAGACGCGATTTGCATCAAATCGTTAACGGTCGCGCCGCTGCCGATATTGCTCTGATCCATCATGTAGCGGATACCCGCACGGTTCAGGGTATTACGGGTTTGCAGCAAAGCTACCCAGCTGGCGTTCAGCGTGGATTGTTGCTGGCGAATGGTTTGCAGGACGGTGAAATTCTCTTTGTCATTCTTAAGGGCATTAAAGAAAAGACCACCGGACGTGAGTTGTAAAAGGCCAAATATCGCTAAAACCAGCATTAAGCTGGTGACAATCTTGATACGGTTTAACATGTTTTCTCTTTCCTCAGACAGATACAGAATTTTCGGCCTGGAAAGGGAAAACTTTACGAAAATCATCCTGGAATTTGTGGTTTTTACTCTTCTTCCCGCGCTGCGTTATGCCGGTTTCCGAGTTCAATAAACTCTTCCAGCAGCGCCGTCAGCTGTTTCATCTTCTCCGGCGTGTATTCCGCCTCGATCTGCTGATACGCCTCTTCGACCTGCGCCTGGGCGTGTTCATACAGCGCATTCCCCTCTTTGGTTAGCGACACGTACAGCTTGCGCTGGTCGTTCACCGGCTTTAAGCGCAGCACCAGGCCGTCGCGCTCCATCCGCGTCAGAATGCCCGTCAGGCTCGGGCGCAGGATGCAGGTGCGAAACGCCAGATCGTGAAAATCCATCGACGGATGTTCAGCCAGCACGCGCACAATGCGCCACTGCTGCTCGGTCAGGTTATGGCGCTTCACGATCGGGCGGAAGTACGACATCGCCGCTTCCCGCGCCTGCAGCAGCGCGATGGTTAATGAGTCATGCATAGCCTTTCCCCTTAACATCATTAACAAGTAAACAATCACTAAAAGATGTTTTTATAAACAACACGTTTTCCGTCAAAAAGTCTAACAGAAACCCAGTAATTTTATTAACTGTTTGATTTTAATATAAACAAATCACAGGATGTAAATTTATTGTTATTCCCATCACAAATCTTTCACTTCTGATTGCGAAATAAACAGCAAAAGCATAAAACCAGATCATTAACATATTAATGAAATCGCAACCCGGACCACCGGGGTGAGGAGTATATGAATGAAAGGTACCGTTTTTGCCGTCGCCCTCAACCATCAAAGCCAGCGTGAAGCCTGGCGTGAGGCCTTTGAAAAAGCGCCATACAACACGCCGCCGAAAACAGCGGTGTGGTTTATCAAGCCGCATAACACGGTGATTCGCGCGGGCGAGCCGATCCCCTTCCCGCACGGGGAAACGGTATTAAGCGGCGCGACGGTGGCGCTGGTCGTGGGCAAAACCGCCAGCAGGGTGCGCGTGGAGGACGCCGCGGAGTACATCGCGGGATATGCGCTCGCCAACGAGGTGAGCCTGCCGGAAGAGAGCTTCTACCGCCCGGCCATCAAGGCCAAATGCCGGGACGGATTTTGCCCGCTCGGCGAGCTGATCGCCATTGATAACGTGGATAACCTGACCATCATCACCGAGATCAACGGCCGCGAAGCGGACCACTGGAACACGGCCGATCTTCAGCGTAACGCCGCCGAACTGCTGAGCGCCCTGAGCGACTTCGCCACCCTCAATCCCGGCGATGCGATCCTGCTCGGCACCCCGCAAAGCCGCGTTGAGATCCGCCCGGGCGATCGCGTGCGCATTCTGGCAGAAGGCTTTCCGCCGCTGGAAAATCCGGTGGTGGATGAGCGTAGCGTCACTACTGCGCACAGCACGCCGCCGCACGCCACGCTGTTTGCCCTCGGTCTGAACTATGCCGATCACGCCAGCGAGCTGGACTTCAAGCCGCCAACCGAGCCGCTGGTATTTATCAAAGCGCCAAACACCTTCAACGGCGACGGCCAGACGTCGGTGCGCCCAAACAATATCGAATACATGCATTACGAAGCGGAGCTGGTGGTGGTCATCGGTAAAACCGCGCGTAAGGTCAGCGAAGCCGAGGCGATGGACTATGTTGCGGGCTATACGGTCTGCAACGACTACGCTATCCGCGATTACCTGGAAAACTACTACCGCCCGAACCTGCGGGTAAAAAGCCGCGACGGGCTAACGCCCATTTCCCCCTACATCGTGCCGAAAGCGGCAATTCCCGATCCGCACAACCTTGCCCTGCGCACCTTCGTCAACGGCGAGCTGCGCCAGGAAGGCACCACGGCGGATCTGATCTTCAACATCCCGTACCTGATTGCGTACCTGAGCGATTTTATGACCCTGCAGCCGGGCGACATGATCGCCACCGGCACGCCGAAGGGGCTGTCCGACGTGGTGCCGGGCGATGAGGTGGTGGTGGAAGTGGAGGGCGTGGGACGCCTGGTGAACCGAATTGTCAGCGAGGAGACTGCAAAATGAAAAAGATTAACCACTGGATCAACGGTAAAAACGTTGCCGGAAGCGAGTACTTCCACACCACCAACCCGGCTTCCGGCGAGGTGCTGGCAGAAGTCGCCTCCGGCGGTGAAGCTGAAATTCACCAGGCCGTCGCCGCCGCCAAAGAGGCGTTCCCGAAATGGGCGAACCTGCCGATGAAGGAGCGCGCGCGCCTGATGCGTCGTCTGGGCGACCTGATCGACCAGAACGTGCCCGAGATCGCCGCCATGGAAACCGCCGACACCGGCCTGCCGATCCACCAGACCAAAAACGTGCTGATTCCGCGCGCCTCGCACAACTTCGAGTTCTTCGCCGAGGTGTGCCAGCAGATGAACGGCAAAACCTACCCGGTCGACGACAAGATGCTCAACTACACCCTGGTGCAGCCGGTGGGCGTCTGCGCGCTAGTGTCGCCGTGGAACGTGCCGTTTATGACTGCCACCTGGAAGGTTGCGCCGTGCCTGGCTCTCGGAAACACCGCCGTGCTGAAGATGTCTGAACTCTCCCCGCTGACCGCCGACCGTCTGGGCGAGCTGGCGCTGGAGGCGGGCATTCCGGCGGGCGTGCTCAACGTGGTGCAGGGCTACGGCGCGACGGCGGGCGACGCGCTGGTGCGCCATCACGACGTTCGTGCCGTCTCCTTCACCGGCGGCACCGCCACCGGGCGCAACATCATGAAAAACGCCGGGCTGAAGAAGTACTCCATGGAGCTGGGCGGCAAATCCCCGGTGCTAATTTTTGAAGACGCCGACATCGAGCGCGCGCTGGACGCCGCCCTGTTCACCATCTTCTCGATCAACGGCGAGCGCTGCACCGCGGGCTCGCGCATCTTCATCCAGCAGAGTATCTATCCGGAATTCGTGAAGCGCTTTGCCGAGCGCGCCAACCGCCTGCGCGTGGGCGATCCGACCGATCCGAATACCCAGATTGGCGCGCTCATCAGCCAACAGCACTGGGAGAAGGTTTCCGGCTACATCCGTCTCGGCATCGAAGAAGGGGCAACCCTGCTGGCGGGCGGCCCGGACAAACCGACCGATCTGCCTGCGCACCTGAAGGGCGGCAATTTCCTGCGACCAACCGTGCTGGCGGACGTCGATAACCGCATGCGCGTGGCGCAGGAAGAAATCTTCGGGCCGGTGGCCTGCCTGCTGCCGTTTAAGGACGAAGCGGAAGGGCTGCGCCTGGCCAACGACGTGGAGTACGGCCTGGCGTCGTACATCTGGACCCAGGACGTCAGCAAGGTGCTGCGCCTGGCGCGCAATATCGAAGCGGGCATGGTGTTCGTCAATACCCAGAACGTGCGCGACCTGCGCCAGCCGTTTGGCGGCGTGAAGGCCTCCGGCACCGGCCGCGAGGGCGGCGAGTACAGCTTCGAGGTGTTCGCGGAGATGAAGAACGTCTGCATCTCCATGGGCGACCATCCGATTCCAAAGTGGGGGATCTGACCATGGGTAAATTAGCGTTAGCGGCAAAAATCACCCACGTTCCGTCGATGTACCTCTCCGAGCTGCCGGGGAAAAACCATGGCTGCCGCCAGTCGGCCATCGACGGGCATAAAGAAATTAGCAAGCGCTGCCGCGAGCTGGGCGTGGACACCATCATCGTGTTCGACACCCACTGGCTGGTGAACAGCGCCTACCACATCAACTGTGCGGACCATTTTGCGGGCGTCTACACCAGCAACGAGCTGCCGCACTTTATCCGCGACATGACCTACGACTACGACGGCAACCCGGAACTCGGCCAGCTGATCGCCGACGAGGCGGTGAAGCTCGGCGTGCGCGCCAAAGCGCACAACATCCCGAGCCTCAAGCTGGAGTACGGCACGCTGGTGCCGATGCGCTACATGAACGCGGATAAACACTTCAAAGTAGTCTCCATCTCGGCGTTCTGCACGGTTCACGACTTCGCCGACAGCCGCAGGCTGGGCGAGGCCATCGTCAGCGCCATCGAAAAATACGACGGCACCGTGGCGGTGCTCGCCAGCGGCTCGCTGTCGCACCGCTTTATCGACGACCAGCGTGCGGAGGAAGGGATGAACAGCTACACCCGCGAGTTCGACCGTCAGATGGACGAGCGCGTGGTGAAGCTGTGGCGCGAGGGGCAGTTCAAAGAATTCTGCAGCATGCTGCCGGAGTACGCCGACTACTGCTACGGCGAGGGCAACATGCACGACACGGTGATGCTGCTGGGGATGCTCGGCTGGGACCAGTACGACGGCAAGGTGGAGTTCCTCACCGAGCTGTTCGCCAGCTCCGGCACCGGCCAGGTTAACGCCGTTTTCCCGCTACCCGCGTAAGGAGCCACCATGCCGCACTTTATTGCTGAATGTACCGACAACATCCGCGAGCAGGCCGACCTGCCGGGGCTGTTTGCCAAAGTGAACGAGGCGCTGGCCGCCACGGGCATCTTTCCCATCGGCGGCATCCGCAGCCGCGCCCACTGGCTGGACACCTGGCAGATGGCCGACGGCAGGCACGATTGCGCCTTTGTGCATATGACGCTGAAGATTGGTTCCGGGCGCAGCCTGGAGAGCCGGGAAGCCGTGGGGGAGATGCTGTTTGCGCTGATCAAAACGCACTTCTCGGCGCTAATGGCGAGCCGCTATCTGGCGCTGTCGTTCGAGCTCGACGAGCTTCACCCGACGCTCAATTACAAACAAAACAACGTGCACACGCTCTTTCGCTGAGGTCTTTTATGCTCGATAAACACACCCATACTCTGATCGCCCATCGTCTGCATCAGGCGGAGCAATCCCGCGAGCAGATCCGCCAGATCTCTCTCGACTACCCGACGATCACCATCGACGACGCCTACGCCGTCCAGCGCGAATGGGTCAGCCTGAAGATTGCCGAAGGCCGCGTGCTGAAGGGCCACAAGATCGGCCTCACCTCCAAAGCGATGCAGGCCAGCTCGCAGATCGGCGAGCCGGACTATGGCGCGCTGCTGGACGACATGTTCTTCCACGACGGCAGCGACATTCCCGTCGATCGCTTCATCGTTCCGCGCATCGAAGTGGAGCTGGCCTTCGTGCTGGCGAAACCGCTGCGCGGCCCGAACTGCACGATCTTCGACGTCTACAACGCTACGGACTACGTGATCCCCGCGCTGGAGCTGATCGACGCCCGCTGCCACAACGTTGACCCGGAGACCCAGCGCCCGCGCAAGGTGTTCGACACCATCTCCGATAACGCCGCCAACGCGGGGGTGATCCTCGGCGGCCGCCCGATTAAGCCCGACGAACTGGATCTGCGCTGGATCTCCGCCCTGCTCTACCGCAACGGCGTGATCGAAGAGACCGGCGTCGCCGCAGGCGTGCTTAACCACCCGGCGAACGGCGTGGCGTGGCTGGCGAACAAGCTGGCGCCGTACGACGTGCAGCTTGAGCCCGGCCAGATTATTCTCGGCGGCTCGTTTACCCGCCCGGTGTCCGCCAGCAGAGGCGACACCTTCCACGTCGACTACGGCAACATGGGCTCCATCAGCTGCCGCTTTGTGTAAGGAGGCAACCATGCAAAACGCATTCAAAGCGGCGCTGAAGGCGGGCCGCCCGCAAATCGGTTTATGGCTGGGGCTCACCAGCAGCTACAGCGCCGAGCTGCTGGCCGGGGCAGGCTTCGACTGGCTGCTGATCGACGGCGAGCACGCGCCGAACAGCGTGCAGACCGTGTTAACCCAATTACAGGCCATCGCGCCCTATCCCAGCCAGCCGGTAGTGCGCCCGTCGTGGAACGACCCGGTGCAGATCAAGCAGCTGCTGGACGTGGGCGCACAAACCCTGCTGGTGCCGATGGTGCAAAACGCCGACGAAGCGCGGCTGGCGGTACGTGCCACCCGCTACCCGCCCGCGGGCATTCGCGGCGTCGGAAGCGCCCTGGCGCGCGCCTCGCGCTGGAACCGCATCCCGGATTACCTGCAGCAGGCCAACGACGCCATGTGCGTGCTGGTGCAGATTGAAACCCGTGAGGCGCTGAAAAACCTGCCGCAGATCCTGGACGTGGAAGGCGTCGACGGCGTGTTTATCGGCCCGGCGGATCTGAGCGCCGACATGGGCTTTGCCGGCAATCCGCAGCACCCGGAGGTGCAGGCCGCCATCGAGCAGGCGATCGCGCAAATCCTTAGCGCGGGCAAAGCGCCCGGCATCCTGATGGCGAACGAGCCGCTGGCGAAACGCTACCTCGAGCTTGGCGCGCGGTTTGTCGCCGTCGGCGTCGACACCACCCTGCTCGCCCGCAGCGCCGAGGCGCTGGCGGCACGTTTTATCGAACAACCGGTTACGTCAGTTAATAACAATAAATCCGTCTACTAAACGTAAGATCTGGAGCGCACCATGACGACCTCTACCCTGCAAACTCATGATAATAAAGCTGTTGAACATCGCGCCATTAACAAGCTGTTCCGACGCCTGATCGTCTTTCTCTTTATCCTGTTTGTCTTTTCGTTTCTCGATCGCATCAACATCGGCTTTGCCGGGCTGACGATGGGTAAAGATCTGGGCCTCACGTCGACCATGTTTGGCCTGGCCGCGACGTTGTTTTACGTCACCTACGTGCTGTGCGGGATCCCGAGCAACATCATGCTGGCGAAGATCGGCGCGCGCCGCTGGATCGCCGGGATCATGGTGGTGTGGGGCATCGCCTCCACCTGCACCATGTTCGCCACCAGCCCTGAAACGCTCTACGTCCTGCGCATGCTGGTGGGCATTGCCGAAGCGGGCTTCCTGCCGGGGATTTTGGTCTATCTCACCTGGTGGTTCCCGGCCTATCACCGCGCCCGCGCCAACGCGCTGTTTATGATCGCCATGCCGGTGACCATGATGCTCGGCTCGATCCTCTCCGGCTACATTCTGGCGATGGACGGGCTGTGGAACCTGAAGGGCTGGCAGTGGCTGTTCCTGCTCGAGGGGCTGCCGTCGGTAGTGCTCGGCGTGGTGACCTGGTTTTACCTCAACGACACGCCGGATCAGGCCACCTGGCTGGACGACGACGAAAAGCAGGCGCTAAAAACGATGATCGCCCGCGAGCAGGAGGTCGCCATTGCCCAATCCGTCACGCCGCGATCGACGCTGCGCGAAGTGCTGACCCCGGCGGTGCTGCTCTACACGCTGGCCTACTTCTGCCTGACCAACACGCTCAGCGCCATCAACATCTGGACGCCGCAGATCCTGCAAAGCTTCAACACGGGGAGCAGCAATATCGTCATCGGCCTGCTGGCGGCGATCCCGCAGTTTTGCACCATTCTCGGGATGATCTGGTGGAGCCGCCGCTCCGACAGGCTGAAAGAGCGAAAAAAGCACACCATCCTGCCGTACCTGTTCGCCGCGGCGGGATGGATGCTGGCCTCGGCCACCGATCACAGCCTGATCCAGCTGCTTGGCATCATTATGGCCTCAACCGGATCCTTTACCGCCATGGCTATATTCTGGACCACGCCGGATCGGGTGATTAGCCTGCAGTCCCGCGCGGTGGCGCTGGCGGTGATCAACGCCATCGGCAACGTCGGATCCGCCGTTAGCCCGTTGCTGATCGGCATTCTGCGTGATGCAACCGGCAGCTTCAGCTCCGGGCTGTGGTTCGTGGCCGGGCTGCTGGCGATCGGCGCGCTGGTGTTGACGCGCATCCCGATGACGCAGCGCGAAAGCCTTGAGCGCGAGCCGCGCGTCGCGGCGCAGAAGATCCACTAGGGAGCCGCCATGTGCCAGAGCCCCATTACCAACATCGACATTAGCAAGGAGTACGACGAAAGTCTGGGCACCGACGACGTGCACTACCAGTCGTTCGCGCGCATGGCGGCCTTTTTTGGCCGCGACATGCAGGCGCACCGTCACGACCAGTATTTTCAGATGCACTTTCTCGATACCGGGCAGATTGAGCTCCAGCTCGACGATCACCGCTACTCGGTGCAGGCCCCGCTGTTCGTCCTCACGCCGCCATCGGTGCCGCACGCGTTTATCACCGAATCCGACAGCGACGGACACGTGCTGACGGTGCGCGAGGATCTCATCTGGCCGCTGCTGGAGGTGCTCTACCCCGGCACGCGGGAAGCGTTTGGCCTGCCGGGGATCTGTCTCTCGCTGGCCGACAGGCCGGACGAGCTGGCGGCGCTGAAGCACTACTGGCTGCTCATTGCCCGGGAATCCACGGAACAGCTGCCGGGGCGCGAACATACTCTGGTCCTGCTGGCGCAGGCGGTGTTTACCCTGCTGCTGCGCAACGCGAAGCTCGACGACCACGCTTCGGGCGGCATGCGCGGCGAGCTGAAGCTGTTCCAGCGCTTTACCCAGCTAATAGATACCCACTACCACCAGCACTGGACGGTGCCGGAATACGCCAGCGAGCTGCACCTGACCGAATCCCGCCTGACCGATATCTGCCGCCGCTTCGCCAACCGCCCGCCGAAGCGGCTGATCTTCGACCGCCAGCTGCGGGAGGCCAGACGCTTGCTGCTCTTCTCCGACAGCGCGGTCAGCGACATTGCCTGGCAGCTGGGGTTTAAGGACCCGGCCTATTTTGCCCGGTTTTTTAACCGCTTAGTGGGGTGCTCGCCGAGCGCGTATCGGGCGCAGAAAGTACCGGTATCGCCTGTTCCCCTCACCCCGGCCCTCTCCCAAAGGGAGAGGGAGTAACCGTCCCCTCTCCCTTTGGGAGAGGGTTAGGGTGAGGGAAATCACACTCTGCGATCTCTCGCGAAAAGTACCCGCCGTTGTCCCAATCGTCCCTTCACGTTACGCCCCTCTCAGGCTTCAATTAAACAACAAAAACAAAACATAAATTTAACAACCCTATTCCGATACGAGGTCCCTATGAAGCCTGAAGATTTCCGCGCTGATGCCAAACGTCCGTTAACCGGCGAAGAGTATTTAAAAAGCCTGCAGGACGGCCGTGAGATTTATATCTACGGCGAGCGCGTCAAAGACGTCACCACCCATCCGGCGTTTCGCAACGCGGCGGCCTCCATCGCGCAGATGTACGACGCGCTGCACAAGCCGGAGATGCAGGACACGCTCTGCTGGGGCACCGACACCGGCAGCGGCGGCTATACCCACAAGTTCTTCCGCGTGGCGAAAAGCGCCGACGACCTGCGCCAGCAGCGCGACGCCATCGCCGAGTGGTCGCGCCTGAGCTACGGCTGGATGGGCCGCACGCCGGACTACAAAGCCGCGTTCGGCTGCGCACTCGGCGCCAACCCGGCCTTCTACGGCCAGTTCGAACAGAACGCCCGCAGCTGGTACACGCGCATTCAGGAAACCGGCCTGTACTTCAACCACGCCATCGTTAACCCGCCGATCGACCGCCACAAGCCGGCGGACGAGGTGAAAGACGTCTACATCAAGCTGGAGAAAGAGACCGACGCCGGGATCATCGTCAGCGGCGCGAAGGTGGTAGCAACCAACTCGGCGCTGACCCACTACAACATGATCGGCTTCGGCTCCGCGCAGGTGATGGGCGAAAACCCGGACTTCGCGCTGATGTTCGTCGCGCCGATGGATGCCGAAGGCGTGAAGCTGATCTCCCGCGCCTCTTACGAGATGGTGGCAGGCGCAACCGGATCCCCTTACGACTACCCGCTCTCCAGCCGCTTCGACGAGAACGACGCGATCCTGGTGATGGATCACGTGCTGATCCCGTGGGAAAACGTGCTGATCTACCGCGATTTCGACCGCTGCCGTCGCTGGACGATGGAAGGCGGCTTTGCGCGGATGTACCCGCTGCAGGCCTGCGTGCGTCTGGCGGTGAAGCTCGACTTCATCACCGCCCTGCTGAAGAAATCCCTGGAGTGCACCGGTACCCTGGAGTTCCGCGGCGTGCAGGCGGATCTCGGCGAAGTGGTGGCCTGGCGCAACATGTTCTGGGCGCTGAGCGACTCCATGTGCTCCGAAGCCACCCCGTGGGTCAACGGCGCGTATCTGCCGGATCACGCCGCGCTGCAAACCTACCGCGTGATGGCCCCGATGGCCTACGCCAAGATCAAGAACATCATCGAGCGTAACGTGACGTCTGGTCTGATCTACCTGCCGTCCAGCGCCCGGGATCTGAACAACCCGCAGATCGACCAGTATCTGGCGAAATACGTGCGCGGCTCCAACGGTATGGACCACGTCGAACGCATCAAGATTTTGAAGCTGATGTGGGACGCCATCGGCAGCGAGTTTGGCGGTCGTCACGAGCTGTACGAGATCAACTACTCCGGAAGCCAGGATGAGATCCGCCTGCAGTGTCTGCGCCAGGCGCAAAGCTCCGGCAACATGGACAAGATGATGGCGATGGTCGACCGCTGCATGTCCGAGTACGACCAGCACGGCTGGACGGTGCCGCACCTGCACAATAACAGCGATATCAACATGCTCGACAAGCTGCTGAAATAGCGCAGCGGGAGGTAGCAATGCATTCAGATGAACAACGCCTGCGTTTTCGCGACGCAATGAGCAGCCTGTCGGCTGCGGTTAATGTGGTCACCACCGAGGGCGAGGCCGGCCGCTGCGGCATTACCGCCACCGCCGTCTGTTCGGTCACGGACACCCCGCCGTCGGTTATGGTGTGTATCAACGCCAACAGCGCCATGAATCCGGTATTTCAGGGCAACGGCAGGCTGTGCGTTAACGTACTTAACCATGAGCAGGAGATCATGGCTCGCCATTTCGCCGGGATGACCGGTATGACGATGGAGGAGCGCTTTGCCCTCTCCTGCTGGCAGAAAGGGCCGCTGGCGCAGCCGGTGCTCAAGGGCGCGCTCGCCAGCCTTGAAGGCGAGATTAGCCAGGTGCAAACCATCGGCACGCATCTTGTCTACCTTGTTGAAGTTAAGAACATCATTCTGAGCGACGCGGGACACGGTCTGATCTACTTCAAGCGCCGCTTCCACCCGGTCATGCTGGAGGCGGAAGCCGCCGTGTGATCCCCCCTCGCGCTGGCCTTTTTCTTCGGCCAGCGCCGCTTTCTACAAAAACTCCTAAGGTTTCCGCTAAATCACGCCGTTATATACCCGTAAGAGAAATTTTCTGTGCCTGAATACTGACACCGCGCGTCAGTGCACCCGCATCATTCAGCGCATACCTAAATATACAGGATGACCTTATGGCTAAAACGACGCGGAGCCGCTCGGCTGAACGTCTGGTCGATATTCTCCTTGAGCTACATTTAAACGGTGTGGTAAACCGCAGTGCGCTAATGGAAAAATTTAAAATTACCGAGCGTACCGTCTACCGGGATTTAAATGCCCTATCTCCTATTGTTGAACATACCGGTAACGGGCTATATCGACTGATCCATTCTGCGCAATCGCCCGGCGGACAAGGCTTACATCACACCCTTGCTAACTTCCTGAATGCTGACAGCTTTTTCCCTGAAAGAAATACGGAATTCTGGCAGAAGCTCGAAACGCGCGTTGACGAAAACCATATTCTTATTCTTGGCAATGAGGCAGAACACACGGTAGAACGTGATATTCGCCGTCATTTAACGAAAATCGAGAAATCGATTAAAAACCATAATGTTTGTCAGATCGTTTATAAGGGGAAAACCCGTCTGATTAATCCCTATAAACTCATTAACAAAAAAAATATATGGTATTTACAAGCCACCGAAAATAGCCGCCTGAAATCCTTCTCATTGAGCCAGATTAGCTGGTTCGATATTCAGAAAACGACCTTTACGCCCGAAGAAAATGTCCTTGAGCTGCTGGAGAAAAGCCTCGATCCCTGGGTGTCTGAAAATACTTTCGCAGTGAAAATATTTATCAAAGATAATATTTCACATTACTTCCTGCGCCGCGATCTTCTGCCGGAACAGGAGCTGCTGGAAAAGCAACAGGGCGGCGTCACGCTTCGCTGCCAGGCGGCGCACGAGAACCAGATCCTGCCGCTGCTGTTCTACTGGCTGCCCCACATTCAGATTCTGGAACCGAACTGGCTGAAGGAAAAACTGATTAGAACCCTGGAGAACTATCTGGCGGTAGAACGTAACCCGAATAATCAAGTGATCTCAATCACATAATTTCGCCCCGTGGCGGCGAGCCGGAACCGCTCGCCGCCCCCTTTGACCGCTCACCTGGTTCTTTCAACCACTCATTCATTTACCGTCCTTTACACGCGCGTAGATCTGGCACGATCGCTCCAGCATTAATCAATACCTCCTCACAACGAACCCTGACCCTTTTTTCTTTACATAAAAAACCAGGTCTTACTATGGATACTAAAAAACTACTGAAGCACGTGCCCTGGGCCTTACTCGGGATCCTCGGCGCTTTTTGTCTGGCGGTTGTCGCATTACGCCGGGGCGAACACGTAAGCGCCCTGTGGATCGTGGTCGCGTCCGTTTCCGTCTATCTTGTGGCTTATCGCTACTACAGCTTGTACATCGCGCAGAAGGTCATGAAGCTCGACCCGACGCGCGCCACTCCGGCGGTCATTAACAATGACGGCCTGAACTACGTGCCAACCAACCGCTACGTGCTATTTGGTCACCACTTTGCCGCTATCGCCGGCGCAGGCCCGCTGGTCGGCCCGGTGCTGGCCGCGCAGATGGGCTACCTGCCGGGTACCCTGTGGCTGCTCGCCGGCGTGGTGCTGGCGGGTGCGGTGCAGGACTTTATGGTGCTGTTTATCTCTTCTCGCCGTAACGGCGCCTCGCTGGGTGAGATGGTCAAAGAAGAGATGGGCCGCGTGCCGGGGACCATCGCGCTGTTCGGCTGCTTCCTGATTATGATCATCATCCTCGCGGTGCTGGCCCTGATCGTGGTGAAAGCGCTGGCCGAAAGCCCGTGGGGCGTCTTCACCGTCTGCTCAACCGTGCCGATTGCGCTGTTCATGGGGATCTACATGCGCTTCCTGAGACCGGGACGCGTGGGTGAAGTGTCGGTGATTGGTATCGTACTGCTGGTCGCCTCCATCTACTTCGGCGGCGTGATTGCGCACGACCCTTACTGGGGCCCGGCGCTGACCTTCAAGGACACCACCATCACCTTCGCGCTGATTGGCTATGCGTTTATCTCCGCGCTGCTGCCGGTCTGGCTGATTCTGGCCCCGCGTGACTACCTGGCCACATTCCTGAAAATCGGCGTTATCGTCGGTCTGGCGATCGGCATCCTGGTGATTAACCCGGATCTGAAAATGCCGGCAGTGACCCAGTACATCGACGGTACCGGCCCGCTGTGGAAAGGCGCCCTGTTCCCGTTCCTGTTCATCACCATCGCCTGCGGTGCGGTCTCCGGCTTCCACGCCCTGATCTCCTCCGGTACCACGCCTAAGCTGCTGGCGAACGAGAAAGACGCGCGTCTGATCGGCTACGGCGCGATGCTGATGGAGTCCTTCGTGGCGATCATGGCGCTGGTTGCAGCCTCCATTATCGAACCGGGTCTGTACTTCGCGATGAACACCCCGCCTGCTGGCCTCGGCATTACCATGCCAAACCTGCACGAAATGGGCGGTGACAACGCGGCGCTGATTATGGCGCAGCTGAAAGACGCGAGCGCACACGCGGCGGCGACCGTCAGCTCCTGGGGCTTCGTGATTTCGCCTGAGCAGATCATGCAGACGGCGAAAGACATTGGCGAACCGTCCGTGCTGAACCGCGCCGGTGGTGCGCCTACGCTGGCCGTCGGTATCGCACACGTGTTCCACAAAGTGCTGCCGTGGGCGGACATGGGCTTCTGGTACCACTTCGGTATTCTGTTCGAAGCGCTGTTCATCCTGACCGCGCTGGACGCCGGTACCCGTGCGGGCCGCTTCATGCTGCAGGATCTGCTCGGTAACTTCGTACCGTTCCTGAAGAAAACCGACTCTCTGGTGGCGGGTATTCTGGGTACGGCGGGCTGCGTCGGCCTGTGGGGCTATCTGTTGTATCAGGGCGTTGTCGACCCGCTCGGCGGCGTGAAGAGCCTGTGGCCGCTGTTCGGTATCTCTAACCAGATGCTGGCCGCCGTGGCGCTGGTGCTCGGCACCGTGGTCCTCGTGAAGATGAAGCGCACCAAATACATCTGGGTAACGGTCGTTCCTGCGCTGTGGCTGCTGCTCTGCACCACCTGGGCACTTGGCCTGAAGCTGTTCAGCGCCAACCCGCAGCTGGAAGGCTTCTTCTTCATGGCTAACCAGTACAAAGAGAAGATTGCCGCAGGCGGCGCGGATCTGACCGCGCAGCAGATTGCCAACATGAACCATATCGTGGTGAACAACTACACCAACGCGGGTCTGAGCATTCTGTTCCTGGTGGTGGTGTACAGCATCATCTTCTATGGCATCAAAACCTGGCTGAAAGTGCGTAACGCCGACGGCCGTACGGATAAAGAAACCCCGTACGTGCCGGTGCCGGAAGGCGGCGTGAAGACCTCTTCACACCATTAATCCGCGATCCTCCCCCTCTCCCTTTGGGAGAGGACTGGGGTGAGGGGAACACAAGCCCAGCGGAGTCACATCGCCGGGCTTTTTCTGTCTGGAGCCCACAATGTTTGGTAACTTAGGCGAAGCAAAAAAATACCTCGGTCAGGCGGCGAAAATGCTGATTGGCATTCCGGACTATGACAACTACGTTGAGCATATGAAGACCAACCATCCGGATAAGCCGTACATGACCTACACCGAATTCTTCCGCGAGCGTCAGGAAGCGCGCTACGGCGGAAGTGGAGAAGGCGGCGTCCGCTGCTGCTAAAGGAGAGACCATGACCCCGATTGCCGTTACCCTGCTGACCGGTTTCCTCGGCGCCGGTAAAACCACCCTGCTGCGCCACATCCTGAATGAGCAGCACGGCTTCAAAATCGCCGTTATCGAAAACGAATTCGGTGAGGTCTCGGTAGACGATCAGCTGATCGGCGATCGCGCCACCCAGATCAAAACCCTCACCAACGGCTGCATCTGCTGCACCCGCTCTAACGAATTAGAAGATGCCCTGCTGGACCTGCTCGACAGCCGCGATCGCGGCGAGATCGACTTTGACCGTCTGGTGATCGAGTGCACCGGCATGGCCGATCCCGGCCCGATTATTCAGACCTTTTTCTCTCACGAGATACTCTGCCAGCGCTATCTGCTGGACGGCGTGATTGCCCTGGTCGACGCGGTCCACGCCGACGAGCAGATGAACCAGTTCACCATCGCCCAGTCTCAGGTGGGCTACGCCGACCGCATCCTGCTGACCAAAACCGACGTGGCGGGCGGAAGCGAAAAACTGCGCGAGCGCCTGACCCGCATTAACTCCCGCGCACCGATTTACACGGTGACGCACGGCGACATCGATCTGTCTCAGCTGTTCAACACCAACGGCTTTATGCTGGAAGAGAACGTCACCGCAAAACCGCGCTTCCATTTTATGGGAGATAAGCAAAACGACGTGGCGTCGATTGTGGTGGAGCTGGACTACCCGGTGGACATCAGCGAGGTTTCGCGGGTGATGGAAAACCTGCTGCTGTCGTTTGCCGACAAGCTGCTGCGCTACAAAGGGATGCTGTGGATTGACGGCGAGCCGAACCGCCTGCTGTTCCAGGGCGTGCAGCGCCTGTACAGCGCAGACTGGGACAGACCCTGGGGCGATGAAGCGCCGCGCAGCGTGATGGTGTTTATAGGCATACAGCTGCCGGAAGAAGAAATTCGGGCGGCGTTTGCGGGGCTGAAAAAATAACCGTCCCGAACAATCCCCTCTCCCTGCGAGGAGAGGGTTAGGGTGAGGGGTAAACCTATTTCACCGCCTCCGGCAGCGTCACAATCCACAGCTCGCTGTCCGACTCCGGCTTCTTCAGCGGCTTCACGCTGAGCGTGGTTTCCACCGGCTTATCATCCAGCGTCAGCTTGCCTTCCGCGTTCACCCGATAATCCTTGAGCTTCTTGCCCTCGACCGGGTTTTGCATCGCCACCTTCACGCCAAAGTCGTTATCGTTCGCCACCGCAAGCGTTTTGCTGTCGATCAGCGCCAGCCCTTCGGCCTTCTCCTGCTGCCAGCCCAGCGCGCGCAGATCGACGACCTGCGTTTTTGCCGCAAGCGTTATGCCGCGCTGCGCCAGGGTTTTCTCATCATCAAACTCCGGGTATTCGCCCGGCTTGTCGAAGGCGGTCAGGTCGCTCGCCTTGCTGAGATCCACCTTGTAGATAAGGTTACGCATGCCGTCGTTTTTATCGCTTCCCTGCTCAATCAGCAGGATGTGCTGGTCATCGAGCGCCACGATGTCGCCGATTTTGGCGTCGCTGTTTTTGTCATAAGCCGCGCTGTCGATAGGGTAACCGTACATCGCCGTTTTCCCGGTTGCCGGGTCGAAGCTCACCAGACGCGTAAACAGCGCCTGCTTTTTGCTCTTACCGTCGATATCCAGCGTGCTTTGCACGGCGGCGATAATCCGCCCGTCCGGCATCCGGGTCAGGCCTTCAAAGCCCCGATTCGCCTGGCGCCATTTGATAATATTTGGCAGGCCGCCCGCGAGGGATTTTTCCCCTTCCGCCGCCTGCGGCCCGTGGATCGCCAGGATCTTCCCTTTGCTGTCGACGTTAATCAGGAACGGGCCATATTCGTCGCACAGCCAGTAGCCGCCTTTCCCGTCCGGCGTGATACCTTCCGTGTCCAGGCCGCGGTTGTCACCCTTCAGGGTCTTGAGGGTATCGCTGAACGCCACTTCATTGGTGGAGCCAATCACGCCGCTTTGCAGCGGCAGACCGTTAATCTCGCCTTTATCATCATGCAGCGGGCGGGCATCCGTTGCCTCTGCTTTGCCGTTCTCAACGCGGATGGTCATCAGCAGCGGCGCGAAATCTGGCGTGACAAATATTTTGGCTTCGTTTTTACCCATTTTTGGCGCATCGGCGTTTGGACCGCGATCGGTCACGGTCGCAAAGGTCAGGGCGTCGCCCTGTTTGCCGGTAAACAGCAGGCCAGAACCGATTCCCACGGGCAGTCCGTTCGGAAACGCGCTGGCAAACGCGCCGCTGTAGCTCACGTGTGAGCCTTCAGGGAAGCTGACGACATAGCGCTCAGCAGTGGGCTGCGCCGCCAGGCCAGAGAAAGAGAGCGCACAGCCGATTAGCACAGGAATAATTTTTCTTTTCATATTGTTAGCATCCATAGAGTGAAGCCAACAACGTAAAGAATAAACGTGTCAGAAAAATGACACAGATGGAACGCTGACCAACGCAGCGGCACGTATATCCCTCTTCAGAAATGTAAACTTACGTCTTTATCTATGACAACTGAAACACTTTTGGAAATTATTAGAAACCCAATTAATTCATCTCAAAGGGCTTTTTTCTCCTCGTTCAAACGTCGTTTAGTAAACTATTTAAACTTTTCCTAAACGCGAATTTAATTACCGTTGACGGCTCGCCAAAGAAACAATTCAGCAACAGACAAAAACAAAATAGCTAACAAAATCAGCATAAAACCACGACATGCATCACATTTGCAGTCATAAACATCACTTGTTAAGGTGCCCTCAGATTAATTTGATGACGAGGAAACACTCATGAAAAAGCTTAACGTTCTCATCCTTTCCGCTCTGACCGCTGTCTCGGGCTCCGCACTGGCGATGGGCGGCAGCATTGAGCAGGGTAAAAACTTTACCAACCTGAATGTGGAAATGGGTAAATCGACCTCCGGTCTGTACACCGAAGGTAGCTGGCTGAAAAATACCGATGACGGCACCACGACCGGTGGCGTAGGTGCAGGATACAACTTCGAAGTCGGTCCGGTGATGTTGAACGCAGGCGCTAAGGCCCTCTACGTTGGCCCGAAAAAAGGCGATAACGGCGTAGCGTTCCCAATCGGTGGCGGCGTGAACGTTGCCCTGACCGACAGCATCAAGGTATTCGGCGAAGGTTACGTTGCGCCAGACGGGCTGAACAACAGCGTCAAAAACTACGTGGAAGCGAACGGCGGCGTCAGCTGGACCCCAATCAAACCTGTGACCCTGAAAGTGGGTTACCGCCACGTGAGCGTTGACGGCAAAGACGGTCGTCCAAACCACACGCTGATCGACGGCGCATACGTGGGCGGCGGCGTGAGCTTCTAATCCGACGAACAAACAAAAAAACCTGCCATGCGGCAGGTTTTTTTTGTCTCGGGTATTACCTGTGCACCACCACCAGCTTCTGGTTCACAAACTCTTTGATCCCCAGATCCGACAGCTCGCGTCCGTAGCCGGAGCGCTTCACGCCGCCGAACGGCAGCTCTGGCGCGGTATCGGTAAGCCAGTTGATATACACCATCCCGGTCTCAATACGCGACGCCATTTTCTTCGCCCGCTCGATATCCTGGCTGAACACCGCGCCGCCCAGACCGTAGTGAGAGTCGTTCGCCAGGGCGACCGCCTCATCGTCGTTTTTCACCACGTAAACCTGCGCCACCGGGCCGAAGAACTCTTCGAAGTACGCCGGGTTGTCGCGCGAGATATTGGTCAGAATGGTCGGTTCAAAGAAGCTCCCGTCGCGCTGAACGGGCTTGCCGCCATAGTGCAGCGTCGCGCCGTTTTTCACCGCCTCGTTGACCTGTTTGGTCAATGTTTCCAGAGCATCTTTAGACGACAGCGGCCCCAGCGTGGTGCTTTCGTCCAGCGGATCGCCAATCTTCACCTGCTTAAATGCCTCGGTGAATTTGCTCAGGAAGGCGTCGGCGATCTTTTCATGCAGGATAAAGCGCTTCGCCGCGGTACAGACCTGCCCGGCGTTGTTGAGCCGCGCATTCACACCAGTCTTGACGGCTTTGTCCAGGTCCGCATCGTCCAGCACCACGAACACGTCGTTACCGCCAAGTTCAAGGGTGGATTTCTTAATGTGCTTCGCCGCCTGCGCGGCCACCACGCTGCCTGCCTTTTCGGAGCCGGTTAATGCTGCGCCCTGCACGCGATCGTCGGCAATGATGTTCGCCACCTGCTCGGACGAAATGAAGAGGTTGGTCCATGCCCCTTCCGGCGCGCCCGCCTCGCGCACCAGATGCGCAAAGGTCTCGGCGCAGTGCGGCACGATGCTGGCATGTTTGGCGATCACCGGGTTACCCGCCGCAAGGTTTGGTGCCAGGACGCGCATCAGCTGGTAATACGGGAAGTTCCACGGCTCGACAGCCATCAGCACGCCGATGGGGTGGTGCTCCACCCAGGCTTCACCTAGTTCTGAATCATATTTCACCGGGGCCAGGAACCGCTTCGCGTTGTCGGCGTAGTAGCGGGCGATCTGCGCGCACAGCTTCACCTCGCCGCGGCTCTGTTCGATGAGCTTACCCATCTCCTGGCTGGCGATTTTCGCCAGCTCCTCGGTGCGCTCGTCGATCAGGTCGGCAAGCTTATGCAGCACCGGCAGGCGCTGGCTGATGTCGCCATTCGCCCATTCCGAATGGTAGAGCGCATCGGCGGCCTTCAGCGCCGCCTCGATATCCGCGTCGGTATGTGAGGGGTATTCTTTGATGAGCTGGTTGGTGGCAGGATTTACTGTCTTATAGGCCATGTCGAATCTCCTTGTTTTACCGCTTAGGGTATTAAGGGTAGTCAACATGACTGGCTATGGACGTAAAGTTGGGTATATCCGGAAGGTTCTTAATGAAGCGCTGCCGGACGGTTCGCTGACGTGGTATAAAAATCGTCCAGAAGGAGTTCCCATGACCGATACCCGACACGTCCGGCAGACATTTCGCCGCGCCTCAGGCCTTGAGCTGCGCAGCACGTGGCAGAGCACGCAGACGTATAAACGTCATTGTCACCCGCAACTCTCCATCGGCGCGATTGTGGAGGGCCAGACCTGCTGCGTCAGTGATGGCAAAGAGTTTATCCTGGCTCCAGGGGATCTCATTGTCATCCCTGCTTACGCGCCGCACAGCTGCAACCCCGTCGTCGGGCAACCGCGCAGCTACCATATGCTCTACCTCGACACAGAGCTTCCTCTGGCGTTCCAGGTGATTCGCGACCCTAGGCTGTTTAAGCATTACCTTGATATTGTTGAGACGATGTCGCCTGCATCCGTGGAGACGCTGCTTTCTGCCCTTCCCCGCTGCGCGGATAAGAGTGCTGTGCTTCGCTCAACCAGCCAGCAGGTTCAGCAGGCGTTTCTTTCCGATCTCACCTGCCCGCCTTCCCTCGACGAGCTTGCCCAACGCTTCTCGCTGCGCAAGGAGACCCTGATCCGCACCTTCAGGCAGGACACCGGCCTGACGCCGGGCAGCTTCCTCAACATCTCCCGCGTGGAGTACGCCAAAGCGCGGCTGCGTGCCGGAGACGACATCGCCGACGTCGGCTACCAGAGCGGCTTTGCCGACCAGAGCCATTTTCATAAGACCTTCGTGAGCTATACCGCCGCCACGCCGCGCCAGTACGCCACGGGCCGATCAATATCAGACAATAAATAGGTTCTGCAGCGCCGTATTCTGACCTCGGATTGTTAACTGAGGTCGCTATGGAACTGTTATTCCCTTCCGCTTTTCTCGCCCTGGCGCTGGCGCACTTTGTTGCCCTGCTAAGCCCGGGCCCGGACTTCTTCCTGCTGGTAGGCTACGCCGCGCGCTATCGGCTGCGCGGCAGCGCCGGATTGTGCCTCGGCATCGCCGCGGGTAACGCGCTCTATATTGTTCTGGTGATTATCGGCTGGAGCGCGCTGCGCCAGTTTACGTGGCTGTTTACGCTGATCGAGCTTTGCGGGGCGCTGTACCTGCTGTGGGTCGGCTCGCATCTGATTCGCAGCCGCCAGCAGGCGCTGACGCTGAATGAAACCCACCAGCGCTTTCCTTCGCTGCGTAAGCAGATCCTGCTGGGGCTCGGTTCGGCGCTGTTAAACCCGAAGAACGCGCTGTTCTATCTGGCGCTGATGACGGCCTTGCTGGGGCCGGACGTCACGCTGCTTCAGCAATCGATCTGCGGCGTCTGGATGGTGATGGTGGTGCTGGTGTGGGATCTGGCGCTGGTGTCGCTGATGGGATTGACGGTGGTTCAACAGAAGCTCAGCCGTTCGCTGTGGTGGATTGAGCGCACGGCGGGGGTCGTGCTGATGGGGTTTGGCGGGTGGGTGCTGTGGCGATTATGCGTTAAGGCAATATGACCCAGCCCCTTCACTTGTACTGAAACACACATTCATGATACTCATCAATTATCACAATGCATAAATATAACATATTGATTTAGATCGATTTTCTAGTCGATCAATATTTTTAACCATGATAAAAGGAGGGTTTTAGATCATCATTAAAAATGCCTGAAATATGGGCAAGGACGCTTTTATGAGTACCCTGAATTTCTCCCAAACAGCAGCTTTTATCTGGTCTGTCGCCGATCTCCTGCGCGGTGATTTTAAGCAATCTCAGTATGGCCGCATTATTCTCCCGTTTACCCTGTTGCGCCGCCTGGAATGCGTGCTTGAAGAAACGAAAGAGGCCGTCGTTATTGAGGCTCAAAAAGTCCGCTCTACTCCCCTACCGGAAGAAGCGAAAGAAAAGTTAATCCTGCGCGCCACCAACGGGCTGACCTTCTTTAACGCCTCGCCGCTGGACCTGAGCAAAATGGGGCAAAACGACATCAAGGCCAACCTGGAAAACTACATCCAGTATTTTTCCAAAGACGCGCGGGAGATTTTCGAGCACTTCAAATTCAGCGAATTCATTGGCTTACTTGATGATGCCAATCTCCTCTACAAAGTGGTGCAGAAGTTTGCCACCACCGACCTTAGCCCGCAGGCCATCTCCAACCATGACATGGGGCTGGTCTTCGAAGAGCTGATCCGGCGTTTCGCCGAAAGCTCGAATGAAACCGCCGGTGAACACTTCACGCCGCGCGATATCGTGCGCCTCACCACTTCGCTGGTGTTTATGGAAGACGACGAGGCGCTAACCAAAGAGTGCGTTATTCGCACCCTTTACGACCCGACGGCTGGCACGGGTGGTTTTCTCTCAGCCGGGATGGAATACGTTCACGAGCTGAATCCGAATGCCGTGATGAGGGCGTTCGGGCAAGAGCTGAACCCGGAGTCCTACGCTATCTGCAAGGCCGACATGCTGATAAAGGGTCAGGACGTCAGCCGCATCAAGCTGGGCAATACCCTTTCTAACGATCAGCTTCCTGCCGACCGCTTCGATTACATGCTGTCGAACCCGCCGTTTGGCGTGGACTGGAAGAAAATCGAAGCTGACGTAAACAACGAGCATCGCAAAGGATTTGACGGGCGTTTCGGGCCTGGCCTGCCGCGCGTATCCGACGGCTCGCTGCTGTTCCTGCTGCACCTGATCAGCAAAATGCGCGATGCCGATACCGGCGGGCGCATCGGGATCATCCTCAACGGTTCGCCACTGTTCACGGGCGGCGCGGGCAGCGGCGAAAGCGAGATCCGCCGCTACATCCTTGAAGCCGATCTGCTGGAAGGGATCGTCGCCCTGCCCACCGACATGTTCTACAACACCGGGATCGCCACCTACGTGTGGATCCTGTCCAACAAAAAGGCGGCGGAGCGTAAGGGCAAGATCCAGCTGATCGACGCCAGCAAGCTGTGCAGCAAAATGCGTAAGTCACTGGGCGCGAAGCGCAACATGATGAGCGAGGAGGATATTCGGCTCATCACCCGCACCTTTGGCGACTTTGAGGTGGTCGATCTTAAGGACGCCGATGACAAACGCACTTTCGCCTGCAAGATTTTCAACAGCACCGACTTTGGCTTCCGCCGACTGACCATTGAGCGCCCGCTGCGCCTGACGGCACAGGTTACGGATGAGTCCATCGCCGCGCTGCGCTTTGCGCCGAAACCGCTCAACGCCCCGATGGCGTGTCTGTACGACGCGTTCGGCGCCTTCTGGCAGGACGAGAACTACGGCAGTTTTACCGAGTTTGAGGTGGAAGCACGCGCCGTTATCAAGGCAGAATTCCCTGAGCTGAAAGAGAAGCAGATTAAAGATCTGCTCGACGCAACGCTGTGGCAACACCAGCGCGCGCTGATGGTAAAAGCGCAAAAAATCCAGTCGGCGCTGGACGGTAAAGCGGGTAGTTGCGCTCAGCCGAGTGATGATTTCAACCAGTTCCAGCTGACGCTCAAAGCGGCGTTCAATACCGCCGACGTGAAGCTGGATGCCAAAGAGCATAAGCAGTTTATCGAGGCCATTACCCGCAAAAACCCGGACGCGGAGCCGGTCGTTAAAAAGGTGCTCAGGGAGGATGCGCAGCCGCTGTACGGCGCGTTTGAGTATTGCGGTCAGGTGGTGGAGTTTGAGCAGGATGCCGACCTGCGCGACAACGAGAACGTAGCGCTCGATCCGTCAGTTTCGACCAGCGATTTGATTGAAGGCTACGTGAAGGCGGAGGTGCTGCCGCACGTGCCGGACGCCTGGATTAATGCCGACAAGCGCGACGCCCGCGACGGCGAGGTTGGGGTTGTTGGGTACGAGATTCCGTTTAACCGGCATTTTTATGTGTATAAGCCACCGCGCCCGCTGGAAGAGATTGACGCGGAGCTGGATGCGCTGAGCGCGGAGATTATGAAGCTGCTGCAGGAGGTACACTCCTGATGGCTAAGTATAAGGCGTATCCGGAATATAAGGATTCTGGGGTTGAGTGGTTGGGGGAAATTCCTTCAACTTGGAATATTGTACACCTAAAGCATATTACAATAATTATCAATGGCTCAACTCCAAGATCTGATATTGATGCATTTTGGAATGGTGAGATAAACTGGCTTACACCAACTGATTTAAGTAAGAAAAAAGGAAGGTTCATTTATTCTAGCTTGAGGAAAATAACCAAAAGAGGATTGAACTCATGCGGAGCATCTTTAGTCCCTCCAAATACAGTTATTCTATCAACCAGAGCTCCGATTGGTTCATTAGCATTAAATAAAATATCATCCTGTACTAATCAAGGATGTAAATCTTTGGTTTGCAAAAACGATAATTTAAGTACATTCATTTACTATTGGCTAACAATATTAAATGAGCAACTTAATAATCTTGGGCGAGGAAGTACTTTTTTAGAGTTATCATCAGAAGATCTTGGTCAAGTTAAAATATCTATCCCAAATGAAAAGATAGATAAAACTGTTTGTTTTCTAAACAGTGAAACTGCGAAAATAGATAAGCTTATAGACAAACAACACCAACTTATCAAACTACTAAAAGAAAAACGTCAGGCAGTGATTAGCCATGCCGTAACCAAAGGGCTAAACCCTGATGCACCGATGAAGGATTCTGGGGTTGATTGGTTAGGTAATATACCAGAACACTGGATACTGAAAAGAGCAAAATTTATATTCCGTAAAATGCAAAGGCCGATATCAAAGCATGCTGGAATAATTACGGCATTTCGTGACGGACATGTCACACTTCGACAAAACAAAAGAACAGATGGGTTTACTTTCGCCATTAAAGAAATTGGGTATCAAGGGGTTTTAAAAGGAGACCTTGTGATACATGCTATGGATGGTTTTGCTGGTGCAATTGGGGTTAGTGATTCGAATGGAAAGTGCTCTCCTGTTTGTTCTGTTTGTATCCCTTATGAAAAAACACTTATTTATACTTACTATTATGGCTATCTCGTTCGTCAATTAGCAGTTACTAATTTTATCCAATCTTTATCTAAAGGAATCAGAGAGCGCTCAACAGAATTTCGTTTTAATGAATTTGCAGAATTACCTCTTCCTATTCCTAATTATGAAGAACAGATGTTCATCTTCAAACATATAAAGAAAAAGGAAGAAAATATAGAGGAACTGTTACAAAAACAACTCCAACAAATCGATCTCCTAAAAGAACGCCGCACCGCCCTGATCGCCGCCGCCGTCACCGGGAAAATCGATCTGCGCGACTGGACGCCTCCCGCCAGCAGCACCGAATCATCCCTCGCCGATGAGGAGGCCACCGCATGATCGCCGACGTCACCAAAGAATCGAACCTGCAGGCCGATATCATAAACCAGATGTGCCAAAACGGCTGGGTTCCCGGCACGGGCAGCAAGTACGATCGCGAACGGGCACTCTATCCGCAGGATGCGCTGACGTTTGTCCAGACCACCCAGCCGCAGGAGTGGGAAAAATTCACCCGCATCTATCCCAACGACACCGAGCGTCATTTTCTCGATGTGCTGGTCGCACAGCTTAAAAAAGCCGATGCCAACGCCACCGATCTCCAGTCCCGAACCTACGGTACTCTGGGGGTGCTGCGCCACGGCATTAAAAGCCATAACGCTCGCTTCTCGTTATGTCAGTTCAAGCCGGATCACAACCTCAACCCGGACACCCTTGCGCGCTATCGGCAAAACATATGCCGTATCGTTCCGGAACTGGTTTTTAGCCCTCACGCCACCAGCAATGCCACGGATGTAAAAGCCAAACGCTGGCGCATCGACCTGGTGCTGTTTATCAATGGCCTTCCCGTTGCCACTCTGGAGCTGAAATCCGAATTCAAGCAGACGGTCAACAGCGCCATTAACCAGTACAAAAAAACGCGCCTGCCGAAAGATCCGGCGACCAACAAGCCTGAGCCGCTGCTGACCTTCAAGCGCGGCGCGCTGGTGCATTTCGCCGTCAGCCAGTATGAGGTCTACATGACCACCCGGCTTGCCGGTGACGACACGTTCTTTCTGCCGTTTAACAAAGGCACTAAAGAGGGCGGCGCGGGGAACGACATCCCGGAGGATAACCATGAATACGCCACCAGCTATCTGTGGAACGAGGTATTGCTCCCCGACAATCTGCTGAAAATCCTCGCCTGCTTTGTGCATCTGCAAATCGAGGAAAAAGAGGACTGGGACGGTAAAAAGGTCAAAAAAGAGAGCCTGATCTTCCCGCGCTATCACCAGTGGGACGTGGTGAACAAGCTTATTGCCGCCGCAGACGAAGAAGGCACCGGCAACAAGTATCTCATCCAGCACAGCGCCGGATCCGGAAAATCGAACTCCATCGCCTGGACGGCGCATCAGCTCTCGTGTCTGCATAACGAAAAGGGTGAAAAACGCTTCCACTCGGTGATTGTTGTGACTGACCGTACCGTGCTGGACGATCAGCTGCAGGACACCATCTATCAGTTTGAACATGCGGATGGGGTGGTCGGGCGAATCAACAACCGCGAGGGGGAAGGCTCGAAATCGGAGAAGCTTGCCAGCGCGCTGGAGCACTCGCAGCCCATCATCATCGTCACTATTCAGACTTTCCCGTTCGTACTCAAAGCGATCGAAAACAGCACCAGCCTCAAAGAACGAACCTACGCGATCATCGCAGATGAAGCGCACTCCTCCCAGAGCGGCTCCACGGCGCGCCAGCTGAAAGAAGTGCTGATGAGCGAAGGGGCCGACGAGGATGTGGTCCTGACCTCTGAAGATATCCTCGACGCCACCCTTGCCGCACGCAGCGGGAGTACCAACCTCAACTTCTACGCCTTCACCGCGACGCCGAAGGCGAAGACCCTGGAGCTTTTTGGCCGCCGACCCAACCCGCACGAACCCGCATCCAGAACCAACAAACCTGCGGCGTTTCATGTTTACTCCATGCGCCAGGCCATCGAGGAGGGCTTTATCCTTGACGTGCTGAAGAACTACACCAATTACAAAGTGGCCTATAAGCTGCTGCAAAAAATGGGTGATAAAGACCGGGAGGTAGACAGCAACCGGGCGAAAATCAGGCTCAACCAGTGGGTGACGTTGCATGAACACAATGTCGCGCAAAAGGTAAGAGTCATCGTTGAGCACTTCCGTCAGCACGTGATGCATCTGCTTGGCGGGCAGGCGAAGGCGATGGTGGTGACCAGCTCGCGCAAGGCTGCGGTGCGCTACAAGCTGGCGTTTGATAAATACATCTCTGAAATGGGCTACGGGAAAATCGCCGCAATGGTGGCATTCTCAGGCGAGGTTGAATTCCAGGAAAATGACATGAACGACCTCGCGCTGTTGCACCAGAAATTCACTGAAATCAGTATGAACCCGGCGCTCAAAGGCCGCGATATGCGTAAGGCGTTTGATACTGATGACTATCAGGTGATGCTGGTGGCCAATAAATTCCAGACCGGCTTCGACCAGCCGAAGCTGTGCGCCATGTACGTGGATAAAGCGCTTGGGGGCGTGGAGTGCGTGCAGACGCTGTCGCGTCTCAACCGAACCTATCCCGGCAAAAAAGAATCCGGCACCTTTGTACTCGATTTTTATAACGAACCTGACGATATCCTCGCGGCCTTCCAGCCCTACTACCAAACGGCTGAATTGACCGATGTCAGCAATCCAGATCAGGTGTTCGATCTGTATGAGAAACTTCGCGCGATGGGCATATTTTTATGGCACGAAGTGGAACAGCTATGCGAGGCTTTTTACAGCAAGAAGAAATCGAATGCGACGCTCAGCAATATTTGCCTGCCCGCAGTAAACCGTTGGGCAATGCGATATACCTCCGCGAAAGAGGCGTATATCAGCGCTAAACAGATCTATGAGTTAACAAAAAGGGATTCCCCTAACCCCATTTTGCTCGCGAACGCGGAAAACAGTTTTAAAGCCTGCAAGCAGGAAAAAGATCGTCTCGAGATCTTCAAAAAAGACCTCGGCAGCTTTGTACGCTTTTACGAATTTATGTCACAGATCGTCGCCTACGATGACAAGTCGCTGGAAAAGTTAAGCCTTTATTGTCGACACCTTCGCCCCTTACTGCGTGAAGAGGCAATAGATGAAGATGACGTCGATCTTTCCAATGTTGAAATGAGCCACTATCGGCTTTCAAAGATCCAGGAGCAGCATATTAAGCTTCAGGAGGATGCAGCAGAGTATAAGCTCAAGCCGGTTAATGACGTCGGCACCGCAAAAGCAAAAGATAAGAAAGAGGAGTTTATGTCGCAGGTGCTGTCGCAGCTCAACGAGCTGTTTATCACTGAAAACCTGACCGACAAAGATATGGATATGCTCAACTACGCCTTTGTGGTTTACGATAAGCTCGCAGAAAACAAACTTGTCATGACACAACTCGACAACAACACCCGTGAGCAGGCCATGCTGGGCGACTTTACGAAAGCCATTGATGATGCCGTGATGGACAGCAATGAAGCGCACAAGGAGATGATGATGCAGTATTTATCGTCACCGGAAGTTGCCAAAGGGTTTGCTCACCTGATGTATGACATCGCAAAAATGCGCAGGGAATTGATTCATGAGTGATATCCAGCTCTTCCGCTATAGTGCTAGCGGCGTAAAAGAACTTTCCGGTAAAGCAGCAACCATCGAAAAAGAGCTGCAATCCTTGATCGAATCCCGAATGGATACCTTTTTCGGCGTTCGTTTTCTCGACAGTGAATACAGTACCGGTAAGACCCACCGTGGACGCATTGATTCCCTGGGTCTGGACGAAAATAACTGCCCGGTCATTATCGAATATAAACGCCACAGCAATGAAAATGTCATCAACCAGGGGCTGTTTTATTTATACTGGCTTCTCGATCATAAGGCTGAATTTAAGTGGCTGGTTATGGAGAAGCTCGGTAAAGAGACGGCAGAGGCTATTGACTGGTCAGGCACGCGCTTGCTCTGTATTGCCGCTGATTTCAATAAGTATGACGAACATGCCGTTCAGCAAATTAACCGTAATATCAGCCTGATTCGTTACAAGCTTTTTTCTGACGATCTGCTCATGTTTGAACTGGTCAATGCAGTGGTTGAAAATGCATTTTCTGAATCAGCAACCGAGACGGTCATTACAAGTAATGGAAAACGCAATACCCGCACTCATAGCGAACAACTTGCCAGTGCCTCTTCTGATTTAACTGCCTTGTTCGAACAGCTCAAAAGCTATGTTCTCTCATTGGGTGATGAAGTTCAGTATAAAGAGTTGAAGTTGTACGGCGCATTCAGACGGCTGAGGAATTTTGTCTGTGCCGGAGTTTATCCCGTTACCGATCCACATATCCGTTTATGGTTGAAACTGGATCCTGAGCATATTCAGTTAGAAGAGGGATTTAGCCGGGATGTTACCCATATCGGGCACTGGGGTACAGGCAACGTTGAGCTGGTCGTTCGTAATGAGCATGACCTGATGAAAGCGAAACTGCTTATCGAAAAGGCTTATCAGGAGAATTGATACGGTAGTGCATATGCCGGGTGGCGGCGTTGCCTTACCCGGCCTACAAAACTGTTAGTCAGGGTACTTTGCACTTCTCCCCCACAACCCTCTATCCTTAACCCATGGAAAAAATAGCTGAACTCAAACGCGCCAAGCTGCTGGCGCTGTCGCTGCTGCTGGTTGCCGCCGCGGCGTTTATCACCACCCTGTTCCTGCCGCAGACCTTCTGGGTGCGCGGCGTGAAGGCCATTGCCGAGGCGGCGATGGTCGGCGCGCTGGCAGACTGGTTTGCCGTGGTTGCGCTGTTCCGCCGGGTGCCCATTCCATTTATCTCGCGCCATACGGCAATTATCCCGCGCAATAAAGACCGGATCGGCGACAATCTCGGCCAGTTCGTGCAGGAGAAGTTTCTTGATACCCAGTCGCTGGTCGCATTGATTCGCCGCTATGAACCTGCGCAGATGATCGGCGCCTGGTTCAGCAAGCCCGACAACGCCCAGCGCGTCGGTCTGCATTTGATGCAGGTAATGAGCGGTTTTCTCGAACTCACCGACGACGGGCGCATTCAGCGGCTGCTCAAACGGGCGGTGCATAAGGCCATCGACAAGGTTGATTTCACCGAAACCAGCGCCGTGATGCTGGAGAGCATGACCAAAAACAACCGTCACCAGGTGCTGCTGGACGCCATTATCAACCGGCTGATTACCCTGATTCAGCGGGAAAGCACGCGGGAGTTTATTGCCGATCAGATTGTCCACTGGCTGAAGACCGAGCATCCGCGCAAGGCGATGGTGCTGCCCACCGAGTGGCTGGGCGATCAGAGCGCGGAGATGGTGTCGAACGCGGTGAACACGCTGCTGGACGATATTAGCCATGACCGCACGCACCAGATCCGCCAGGCGTTTGACCGCGCCACGCTGAAGCTTATCGACAACCTGAAAAACGATCCGGAAATGGCGGCGAAAGCCGACAACATCAAGCACTACCTGAAAAACGATGAGGCGTTTAACCGCTATCTGGGCGAGATGTGGGCCGATCTGCGCCAGTGGCTGAAGGCGGATATGCAAAGCGAGGATTCGCGCGTGAAGCAACGCATCGCCAACGCCGGGCTGTGGTTTGGCGAAACGCTGTCTAATGACGCCAGCCTGCAGGCGTCGCTGAACGAGCATCTGGAGCAGGCCGCGCACCGCCTCGCTCCGGATTTCGCCGCGTTTCTGACCCGCCACATCAGCGACACGGTCAAAAGCTGGGACGCCAAAGACATGTCCCGTCAGATTGAGCTGAATATTGGCAAGGATCTGCAGTTTATCCGCGTCAACGGCACGCTGGTGGGCGGAACGATTGGCCTGATTCTGTTTTTACTCTCGCAGCTGCCGGCAGTGCTGGGGCATTAACCTGGTTTGGGCGGCGCGATGACGTAGCGCGTCGCCTCGAAGCGGTTCAGGATCAGGTGCACCAGGAAGACCATCGTCAGCGTTGCGACCAGCGAAAAGGTGACGGAGGTGATGCGATAGAGATCGCTGAACACCAGGTCAGTGTCCGGGTGCATGTTCTGCCCGAACATAATCCCGATGGTGGTAATGCTGGAAAACCCCACGCCTGCGCCCACCTTTTCCATCACGTGCAGGCGCGCGCCAAACGCCAGCCCGAGGCCGATCAGCGGCATCATCAACAGCATATGGCTGCTGTGATCGTAGAGGATCAGCTGCACCACCAGAATGTAGAGGCAGCCCAACACCACCCCGACCACGCGCCAGATGGAGCTCATCACCGAACCGCGGTAGTGCATGGGGAACAGAATCAAAATACCCGCCATCAGCGCGGAAAGCGAATCGCTTAAGTCGCTAATCTGAAACACCACGAATATCAGCGTCGCGACGGTGCCGGAGAGCAGCGACTCGTGGCGCACGCGGGCATCGTCTTTCTCAATCAGCGGCGGCGGCTTGCGGGGCTCCACGTCCGGCAGGAGATAGTTCATCAGCGCGCTCAGGCACACCGCCATGATGCTCGCTTCGATGTTGGAAAACAGCAGCGTGTGCCAGTTGGTGGTGGGGTAGCTCATAAAGTTGAGCATCACGCTCTGGCACACCACGCCCATTGAGCCAAACAGGAACAGCGGCCCCTTGCTCATAAAGCGAAAACGCATGACGTACAGAGCAAACACCACCAGCGTCATAATGACCGGCCATTGCGACAGATAGCCGATGATAATCACCATTTCGACGCAGTTCAGCGATGCGCTGAAGATAAACTGCTTCGCCACGTGGCGATTAAACACCGGTACCAGCGAGAGCAGCATGATCGGGTAAACCACGAAAAACACGCCGTAGCTGGTGTTGTAGAAGCTGGAGATGCTCAGCGCAATCATCCCGGCAAAGACGATGCGCAGGGTCTGGCGAAAGTCGTTTGCCGTATAGACGATGTTGCCGTGCGGGGTAAATACCCGCGCCAGGGTGCTAATAGACATAGTGAAGCAGGCTCACCAGGTGGATCTGCATCCCGGAGAAAAAGCGCGCAAACGGCCCTTCGCTGTTGTAGAGCTGCACGGTTGCACGCGCGCCGGTCGGCAGATGCTTCGGCAGCGGCTCATCCAGCGTCACGTGAATGCGCATGCGCTGGGCGTCGCGCACCCAGCGGTTGGAGGTTTCCGGCTCGGAGAGCTGGCCGTTAACGGCCTCCTGCCCCGCCAGTATCCCCGCGTCGCTGCTGGTCACGTGGGCGCGGAAAACGTGCCCCGGGAAGGCGTCAAACACCACGGCGGCATCGGTGCCCTGATGGGTATGGCGCAGGCTTTTTTCACGAAAATCGGCCACGATATCGGTCTGGTTGTTCACCAGCGCCAGCGCGGCGGAACCGGATGAAGCATAAAAACCGGGACTTAACTGCAGGTTACTGACGGTGCCGTCCGCCTGGGCGTAGACCTTCGTCCAGCCGAGGTTAAGCTCCGCTTCATCCAGCGCGTTACGGTATTTTTGCAGCGTCACGTTGCGGTGCTCGTCCCGCTCGCCGCGCTGAATGCGCAGGTTATGGATGTTGGCCTGAATGGAGCTGACGGACTGCTCGCTGCTCTGCCAGGTGGTGCGAACCTTATCCAGATCCGCCTGCGAGACGTTCTGCAGGGTGCTCAGCTTCTGGTAGCGATCGAAGGTCACTTTGTCGTTACGCGCGTTCAGCACGGCGGTTTTCAGGCTGGCCTGCGCGGCAGAGATCTGCGCATCCAGCTGTTCGTTGGAAAGGCGGGCCTGCTCAAGCGCGATTTGCGCCGCTTCCACCTTATTGCGAAACGGCGTGTCGTCGAGCTCAAACAGCAGATCGCCTTTCTTCACCTGGCTGTTATTGTGGACATGTACCGCCGCCACATAGCCGGAGACGCGCGGAGAAACCGGCGTCACCACGCGCATCACGGTGGAGTCCGGCGTCAGCGGGATCCAGATATCCGCGACGATAAAGTAGACAAACATCAGCAGGAAAGAGGCAATACTCACCCTTACCCAGCGGGCAAACTTTTGTTCAGGGGTCATTATTTTTCGGTCTTATTATCTTCTTCGCGGATTGTCCGCAAATTGCAGGCGATTTGATTCAACGTGGCGCTGAAAATGTCGATATGTTCCGGCGCGATGTTTTGCGATACGCGCGCCTGATAGGTCTCAATCACCTGAGTGAGCCGTTTTAATATGGCTTTTCCATCAGGCGTCAGCGTCAGAAGCCGGATGCGCTTGTCATACGGCGATACGGCGCGCAGCAGGTAACCCTGCTTTTCCAGCTGTGTCAGGGTGCGCATCAGCGGCGGCAGTTCAATACCCTGCACCTCCGCCAGCTCACTCATTGAGACGTTATCCCCGAGCTGATGAAGCTGCATCATCACCGTCCAGCTCGACTGGGTTAACCCGGTATCGAGAATGGCATCGTCGATCACCGCACGCCACTGGCGCACGATCATCGCCATCCGCATGCCCATCGGCCTGCGGCAGAACAGTTCTTCTTCACTCATGGGGAAACCTCTCGTCACACGCGGTCAAGATAATAGTTATCAGGGTAAGTATCAAGAAACGAGAGGTAAAAGCGCAGGAATTGCGAAAAGGATGTTCTTCCTTTACCTGTGGGGTGAGGGATCCCCAGTCATTTTTTAACCTGAAGCGGTGAATGTGATTCAGGAAAATAAATGCCTTACAGCGATGTCCTGGTCCGGCTGTAAATCGCCGAAGCTACAGCGTGAGCGCTGAACCGTCAGCCTCCAGTCAGCCTTCCGCCTGCATAAAATCATAGATCTGCACCGCAGCCGTTCCGGCAAGATGGTCGTAGCAGGCTCGGGCTTCGCGCATGGCTTTCGGCGCGGTAGTTTCTGGCGGGGTAATGCGGCTTTGGCTTCGAAAATGACTGCGATGATGGTTTTCTCTCCGTTGTAGGGATGAGGAGAGAATGCAGGAGGAAAAAGAACAATGCTTCGGTAAGGAGCGAAGCGTTGTGCCGGATGGCGCTGCGCTCAACTACTCGTTGATTTCCGGTGAGGACACACCTATGATTAATGTACGGATAAACACCGTACACAAGTTTTACCTGTAAAACAAGGCGTTAAGCCAGGATAAAGATTGAGAATGAAACCATGTCAGCACTGAAGAAACAGCGCATCGATCTCCGGTTAACCGAAGATGACAAAAACATGATCGAAGAAGCGGCGGCAATGACAAACCAGTCGATTTCACAATTCATGGTCAGCACAGCCTCTGAACGCGCAGCAGAGGTAATTGACCAGCACCGCCGCCTGGTCCTTAGCGAAGCATCCTGGAATACGGTGATGGATGCCATCAGCAATCCGCCTGCGCCAAATGACCGCCTGAAGCGAGCGGCTAAGCGTCTCCTGGATATGGAGTAAAACGTGAACGACGTGAAGATAGGGATTTTTTCAGAAGACGTTGAGTACGACCTAAGCCAGTTCGACTGCGGAGAAGAGAGCCTTAATACCTTTCTGGCGGAGCACCTGAAACGCCAGCATCGTGGAAAGTTTTTGCGGGGTTATGTCCTCACCACACGAGAGCCAAAACCGCGTATTCTGGGCTATTACACGCTCTCCGGAAGCTGTTTTGAAAAGGCTTACCTGCCCTCAAAAACTCAGCAAAAACGTATTCCTTATAAAAATGTGCCGAGCGTCACCCTTGGCCGTCTGGCGATTGATAAACGTATTCAGGGGCAAGGCTATGGAGAATTACTCGTCATTCATGCCATGAAGACCGTTTATTTGGCCTCCTTTGCCGTCGGCATTCACGGCCTGTTTGTTGAAGCACTCAACCATAAAGCCAAAGAGTTTTACCTCAAAATGGGGTTCATACCGCTCCTGGCCGAGAATGAATTCACGCTGTTCTTACCGACTAAAACCTTTGAGAGCGTGTTTGAAGAGTGATACTGCACGTAGCGCCCCGACTAGCGGGGCGTGCTTTACCTTCAGCGGTCTTAACCCACAATCGACCTCGGCTCCATAAATGCCCGAATCCCCCACTCCCCCATCTCGCGCCCCACGCCGGAGTGTTTGAAGCCACCGAACGGCGCTTTCGGTTCATGAGCCAGGGTGTTCACCAGCACGCGGCCGGAGACTATCTGCTGCGCCACGCGACGAGCCCGCTCTGCATCACGGCCAAGCACCATCGCGCTCAGGCCGTACTCGGTATCGTTGGCAATGGCGACAGCCTCCGCCTCGTCACGATAGGGGATCACGCACAGCACCGGGCCGAAAATCTCATCACGGGCGACCGTCATCTGGTTGTTCACGTCGGCAAACAGCGTCGGGCGCACAAACCAGCCGTCTCGCGTGCCGTCTGGTCTCCCTATACCACCCGCCAGCAGACGCGCCCCCTCTTCGATACCTTTACGGATGTAGCCCTGCACCCGCTGCCACTGCTTTTCGCTGACCAGCGGGCCGACGTCCGTCGCGCTATCGCGCGGATCGCCCGATTTCACCGCCGCCACGGCCTGCGCCAGCGCGGTTTCGATCTCCGCCTTGCGCGCCTGCGGCACCAGAATGCGCGTCCCGGCCACGCACGCCTGCCCGCTGTTCATAAACCCGGCCTGAATCACCAGCGGGATCGCCTGCGCCAGATCCACATCATCCAGCAGGATGGTTGGCGATTTACCGCCTAACTCCAGGGTCACGCGCTTAAAGCTCTCCGCCGCGTTGCGCAGGATCGCCTTGCCGGTATTCGTCGAGCCGGTAAACGAGATTTTTGCCACATCCGGATGGCGGCTGATGGTTTCACCGACGGTTTCGCCGCGCCCGGTGACGATGTTAAACACCCCCGGCGGCAGCGCGGCATCGCGCAGCGCTTCGGTGACAATCCGGGTTTGCAGGGCGCTCATTTCGCTCGGCTTGATGACTGCCGTACAGCCCGCCGCCAGCGCGGCCGCCAGCTTGCCGCAGATAAACCCGGCGTCGCTGTTCCACGGCGTGATAAGCCCGGCCACCCCAAGCGGCGTCATCTGCACCGTCGCTGCGCCTGCGGGGATGACGAACTCAAACGCCTCCAGCGCCTCAATGGCCTGAGCAATCACCTCCGCAGGATAGCTGGCCATCCACGCCGAGCGCGAGGCGGGCGCGCCGTACTCTTCAATGACCGCTTCCAGCAGATCGTCGTGGCAAGCGGCCACGGCGGCGTGCATACGTTTTAGCGCCGCGAGGCGTTCCGGCTTTGTGGTCCGTGACCACGCCGGAAACGCCGCTTTCGCCGCCGCAACGGCACGCTCCGCGTCAACCTCATCCGCCAGACGAACCTGGCCGATGGCCCGCGCCGTCGCCGGGTTGTACAAATCAAACCACTCGGTGCCGTGCGGGGTAACAAATTCGCCGTTAATAAAGATCTGTTCGATGGTGTGCATATAAACCTCCTCAGACTGTGTGAGCACAGTCTGTCACGGCTTCTCCGTTGCGATAATCCACGCTATGCTGCAAGGGTTGTTTCGATTTTCAGGATAATTTATGCATCGTTCAGGTCTTACAGAGCTGGAAGTAGTGATGGCGGTCGTGCGGCGCGGCAGCTTTCGCGCCGCGGCGCAGGAGCTGGGCATGTCCGCCACGGCGGTCAGCAACGCCATCGCAGGGCTGGAGAGCCGCCTTGATACCCGCCTCTTTAACCGCACCACCCGCAGCGTGGCGCTCACCGACGCCGGACAGCGCTACGTGGCGCGTATCGGCCCGGCCCTGCAGGAGATCCGTCTCGCCAGCGAGGAGATCCACAGCGACACCGGGGAGCCCGCCGGCACGCTGCGTCTGAACGTGCCGAACCATATCGGCGCCCTGTTTCTGGACCAGCTGCTGATCGACTTTATGATCCGCTACCCGAAGATGCGCGTAGAGACCGTCAGCGAAGCGCGAATGATCGACATCGTCGCGGAAGGCTACGACGCGGGGATCCGCCTTGAAGAGTCCGTGCCGCAGGACATGATCGCCGTGCCGCTGACCGGGGAGATCCGCCAGCTGGTCACCGCCACGCCGGACTATTTTGCACGCCACGGCATTCCGCAGACGCCGGACGATCTGCTTTCGCATCAGGGGATCGGCATGCGCATGGCCCACGGCGGGATCTACCGCTGGGAGCTGGCGCGTCGGGGGGAAACGTACGCCCTTGCCGTGCCGCCGCGCTTTGCGACGTCCGATCTTTTTGCCTCGATCCGCGCCGTGAAAGCGGGGTTAGGGGTGGGATTTTTGCCGGAACTGTATATCCGGGAAGAGCTTGAGCGGGGAGAACTGGTGAGCGTCCTAAACGACTGGGCGCAGCCCTTTGCCGGACTGCGCCTGTACTACCCCGGCCATCGCCACGTCCCGCCAGGCCTGAGGGCGCTGGTGGCGACGATCCGCGAGCGCGGGATTATTCCAGGTTAGCCTTGTTCAGCCCGTAAGCCGCGTCCAGCGATCCCGGTGCCATGCGGGAGGTGATCCCCAGACGGTTCCAGGCGTTGATCGCCACGATGGCGAAGTTCAGCTCTGAAATCTCGACGTCCGAGAAGTGCTCCGCCACGCTGCGGTACAGCGCGTCGCTTACCCCGTGAACGCCAATCTGGGTCAGCGCTTCGGTGAAGGCCAGCGCGGCTTTCTCGCGGGCGCTGAACAGCGGGGACTCGCGCCAGGCCGCCAGATGATACAGGCGCAGCTCGCGCTCGCCGGCAATTTTGGCCTCTTTCGAGTGCATATCCAGGCAGAAGGTGCAGCCGTTCAGCTGCGATACGCGAATGTCGATCAGGTGCTTAAGCGCCGGGTCGATGGATGTTTTTGCCACCTCCATGCTCAGGGCAGACAGGGCGTTGGCGAGGGCGGGTGTAACTTTGTGGTGGTTGACGCGAGTGCTCATTGTTTTTCCTCTTTTTGTGCGGCATATGTCATGCGATGCAGCAAATCTACGCCGTTCATGACATAGTAAAAAGATACAAAAATCGTGAAAAGAGGTAGGACATGAAGCCGGGCTATCACGAGATTTATTCCCGCTATCGCGACAACATCACGCGCGGCGTGCTGAAGCCGGGCGATAAGGTGCCGGCCATCCGCGTGCTGGCGGAAGAGCTGAAGGTGGCGCGTAAAACCGTCGAAACGGCGTATGCCATTCTGACGGGGGAAGGGTATCTGGTGAGCCAGGGCGCGCGCGGCACGCGGGTCAACCCGGATCTGCTGTTACCGGATAAGAGTGCTCCTGCGGAACAGCCCACCGGTACGCTTCCGGCATCGCTCATCAGCCAGCGCGAGCGGGCGGGGTTTCTGCGCCCCGGCATTCCCGCCCTCGACAGCTTTCCGTATAAAAAATGGCTGCTGCTGGCGGGACAGGCGACGCGCGCCGTGCGTCAGGAGGAGATGCTCAATCCGCCCGTTCTGGGCTGGTATCCGCTGCGCCAGGCCATCGCCAGCTATCTTAATATTTCACGCGGGCTGTCCTGCAGCGCCGAACAGGTGCTGATCACCAGCGGCTACAGCGGCAGCCTGCGGCTGATCCTCGACACGCTTGCCAGCCGCAGCGACAAGGTGGTGTTTGAAGATCCGGGCTACTTTATGGGCCAGCAGCTGCTCAAGCGGATCGTGCCGCGCCTGCACACGGTGCCGGTCGATCGCTGCGGTATCGACACGGATTACCTGCTCCGTCACCATCGCGACGCCCGTTTTGCCATCGTCACCCCGTCGCACCAGAGCCCGCTGGCGGTCACCCTCTCGCTGCCGCGCAAGCAGCAGCTGCTCGACTGGGCCAGCCAGAACGAGGCGTGGATTATCGAAGACGATTACGACGGGGAATTTCACTACACCCGCAAGGTGCTGCCGTCGCTAAAAAGCCTCGACCAGCACGATCGGGTGATTTTTATGGGCACCTTCAGTAAAACCATCATGCCGTCGCTGCGCATGGGCTACGTGGTGATGCCCGCCAGCACCGTCGGGGCCTTTACCGACTGCGCGGACATTACCACCAGCGGCCAGCCGGTGCTGACGCAAAAGATCCTCACCGCGTTTCTCAACGAAGGGCATTTTTTTCGTCACCTGAAAAAGATGCGCGCGCTGTATCAGACCCGCCGCGACTGGATGATTGCCGCCCTGCGCGAGGTGTATGGCGATCTGTTTTTCACCGAGCAAAACGACGGCGGGATGCATATCGTGGCGTTCCTGACCAAAGGCAGCGGTGACCGGGAAGTGGCGCGCTGCTGGCAGGAACAGCAGCTGCAGGTCAATGCGCTTTCGGAGTGGTATCGCGGGTCGGGGAAACGCTACGGGCTGGTGATGGGCTATAACAACGTGCGGTCATATGAAGAGGCGGTGGCGTTGCTGGAGAGGCCGAAGCGGGAGACGCTTGCGCTGTTGAGCTGAAATCGCCGGGTGGCGGCTGCGCCTTACCCGGCCTACGGTTTAAATATCATTGCGGGATAAACCAACGTCCTTCAGCTGCTCGTCGCTCATCTGGCTCAGGATGCGCCGGGTGCGGTTGATGCGATACCAGTTGCAGATAGTTTTGCCGATCCAGACGAACACAATAAACGGACGTTTTGAATGATTCTCGTAGAATTCCATGATGATCACCTCGCTGTGCCAGTGGGCTTATCATCACGGAAAACGGCCTCTACAATACAGATTCAAAAACTGCTTTTGTTTACCATACAGATCCGCTAAAACAGTATCTGCATGCCATTTTTTACGGCAATCTGTACTGGTTTTACAATCTGTATGGTGAAAACAAAGGATACAGCATGACGCGCTATCAACATCTGGCCAACCTTCTGGCAGAACGCATTGAACAAGGGCTGTATCGCAGCGGCGAACGTCTGCCGTCGGTGCGCACGCTGAGCCAGGAGCACGGCGTGAGCATCAGCACCATACAGCAGGCCTATCAGATCCTCGAAAACCTCCAGCTGATCACCCCTCAGCCGCGCTCCGGCTATTTTGTCTCGCAGCGCAAAGCCCAGCCGCCGGTTCCGGCCATGACGCGCCCGGTGCAGCGCCCCGTGGACGTCACCCAGTGGGATGAGGTGATGATGCTGCTGGACGCCCGCGCCGACAAAGAGATGATCTCCTTTGGCGGCGGCTCGCCGGATATTAACCAGCCGAGCCTGAAGCCCCTGTGGCGCGAGATGAGCCGCATCGCGCAGCACAACCCTGCCGAGATGCTGAGCTATGACGTGCTCGACGGCCGCCTGGAGCTGCGCGAGCAGATCGCCCGCCTGATGCTGGACGGCGGCTCCACCGTGGCAGCGAACGAGATTGTCATCACCAACGGCTGCCACGGCGCGCTGTCGATTGCCCTGCTCTCGGTGTGCAAGCCGGGGGACATCGTGGCGGTAGAATCGCCGTCGTTTCACGGCACCATGCAGATGCTGCGCGGGTTTGACATCAAGGCGATTGAAATTCCTACCGATCCCGAGACCGGGATCAGCATCGAGGCGTTAGAGCTGGCGCTGGAGCAGTGGCCGATCAAGGCCGTGATCCTGGTGCCCAACTGCAATAACCCGCTCGGGTTTATCATGCCAGAAGCGCGGAAAAAGCAGGTCTTAGCCCTGGCGCAGCGGCACGATATCGTGATCGTGGAGGACGATATTTACGGCGAGCTGGCGGCGGAGTACCCGCGCCCGCGTACCATTCATTCGATGGATATCGACGGCCGCGTGATCCTCTGCAGCTCGTTTACCAAAACCGTGGCGCCGGGCCTGCGCGTCGGCTGGATTGTGCCGGGGCGCTATTACGACCGGGTGATGCACATGAAATACGCCGCGGGCGGGTTTAACGTGCCGGGCACGCAGATGGCGGTGGCGGCGTTTATTCGCGACGGCCATTACCATCGCCACGTGCGCCGTATGCGTCAGATTTATCAGCAGAATATGGAAACCTACACCTGCTGGGTGCGGCAGTATTTTCCGGCAGAGATTTGCGTCACACGTCCGCAGGGCAGCTTCCTGCTGTGGATTGAGCTGCCGGAGAAGGTCGACATGGTGTGCGTCAGCAAGCAGCTGTGTCGTCTGAAGATCCAGGCCGCGGCCGGGTCGCTGTTTTCAGCTTCCGGGAAGTACCGCAACTGTCTGCGGATCAACGTGGCGCTGCCGCCGACGGATAAGCATCGCGAGGCGTTGAAGAAGATGGGCGAGGCGATTGTGATTGCGATGGAGGAGGGCTAGTGCGGCCTGATGCCCTCACCCCGGCCCTCTCCCACAGGGAGAGGGAGAAAACCGTGCCGCACTACTCGTCGAAGTACCAGTACCCCTGGTTAATCAGCCCGGTAAGCTCTTCAACAAACGCCGGATTATTCAGCGCATCGCCCAGCTCGGCCTGACCGAGTTCGGTGTAGCGGCACAGCGCATCCGCCGCCTTCGCGTCTACCGTCTCCAGCTGTTCGCTGTTGATAAAGAAGCTGCCGTTGACGTTCAGCACGCGCAGGCCGCTCAGGCGGGACAGCGTTTCGCCTCCCTGCAGCGCGTCCAGCACCTCTTCCGGCGCATACGGCGGCTCGGTAGCGGCGATATCCAGCTCGTGGCGCGGAGTGGAGACAAAGCTGCCGAACCATTTTGTGAAATCATCCGGCTTGCTAATCATGTCGAACATCATCTGGCGAATGCGATCGAGTTCGTACTGCTCCACGCGGCCCGGATGTTCGCGACAGGTCAGATCCGGATCGCTGTAGTGCTCGCCGCCCAGATCGTTCTCCAGCGCGTAATCGGCGAAGCTGCTGATCAGATCGCGACCGTTCGGCCCGCGGAAGCCGACGGAGTAGTTGAGCGCCGTCTCATGGGTAAAGCCGTCGTGCGGGAATCCTGGCGGGATGTAGAGGATATCGCCCGGGGCCAGATCTTCGTCGATGATCGGCTCGAACGGATCGACGTGCAGCAGCGCCGGATGCGGGCAGAACTGACGCATCGGCAGCTTGTCGCCCACGCGCCAGCGGCGGCTGCCCATCCCCTGAATGATAAATACGTCGTACTGATCGATATGCGGACCCACGCCGCCGCCCGGCACGGAGAAGGAGATCATCAGGTCATCCAGACGCCAGTCCGGCAGGACGCGGAACGGACGCACCAGCTCCGCGGCAGGCATATGCCAGTGGTTCACCGCCTGCGCCAGCAGCGACCAGCCGGTTTCGCCCAGATCGTCAAAGTGCTCAAACGGACCATTGCTGGCCTGCCATTTGCCGTTGAAATGGCTCACCAGACGGCTATCGACTTCCGGCTCCATCGCCAGCCCTGCCAGCTCGTCCGGGGTAATCGGGTCGACAAAATTCGGGAAGGCATTTTTCAGCACTACGGGTTGTTTTTGCCAGTATTTCTCAAGAAATTCCGGCCAGTTCAGATTCAGTTGATACGCCATGGGTAGCACCTGTGAGAGGGGAAACAGGCGCGATTATAGGCAAGAAGGCAGAGGGGGAACTTGTCATGGGTCAAACGAGGGCGTGTAGGTCGGGTAAGGCAAAGCCGCCACCCGACTCAAACACGCCGCGAAAACTTAATCCAGCTTCAGCTCGTCATAATGGGTAATCAGCTTGCCCACGATGCCGTAGTCCAGCGCTTCTGCCGGAGACATCCAGAAGTTGCGATCGGTGTCTTTTTTCACTTTTTCCAGCGGCTGGCCGGTGGCGTCGGCGATCAGCTTGTTCACGCGATCCAGCATGCGGATGATCTCGCGCGCTTCGATCTCAATATCCGTTGCCTGACCGCGCACGCCGCCCAGCGGCTGGTGGATCATAAAGCGGGTATTTGGCAGCGAGTAGCGGTGCTCTTTTTTCGCCGCCAGGAAGATGGTGATCCCGGCGCTCGCCACCCAGCCGGTGCCGATGACGTGCACTTCCGGGCGGATGAACTTGATGAAGTCGTGGATGGTATCGCCCGCTTCCACGTGGCCGCCCTGGCTGTTGATGTACAGCTTGATCGGATCGTTGCTGACGCTTTGCAGCAGGATCATCTGGGTGATGACCTTCTGCGCCAGCTCCTGGTTGATCTCACCGGAGATCACAATCGAACGAGACTCCAGCAGTTTTTGCTGCAGAGCGCCCGCGCCGTTTGACCCTTCCGCTTTTTCCTTGTCGCTATCTTTCAGTGTGTAGTGCATTGTTATTTCCTCAGCTTGTCGCGCTCAAAACCAGAGTGTAGCCTGTTTTACCGGTGAAAGTCCTCACAGACAAATAACGAGGGAGCTTATGAATATTGCCCATGTCGCACTCTGGACCCGCAGCCTGAACGCGCAGGTTCAGTTCTGGGAAACGGTGTTTGGTGGCCGCAATAACGAACGCTACGTCAGTAAAAATCGTCCCGGTTTCGAATCACACTTTATTATGCTGGATGACGGGCCGACCATCGAGCTGATGACGCTGCCGGATCTGCCCGACGCCCCTGCGCACCCGGAGTTTATCGGCTGGGCGCATATCGCCATCAACGTCGGCAGCAAAGCGCAGGTCGACAGCATGGCCGAACGTGCACAGGCAAACGGCACGCTGCTCAGCGCCCCGCGCATGACCGGGGACGGCTTCTATGAAGCGGTGATCGCGGATCCGGACGGCAACCGCATTGAGCTTGTGGGTGCATAAAATCAGCGTTTCGTTCCTTAACCGCTCCGGTCAGGGATCGCTATACTTCATCTTCATACGGTTATCATATTGTTAAATGATAATGATAGTTAATGTGTTAAGATGAAAGTCAGCATAAACAGTCCCTTACGTAACCGGCGGGATTGTTTGCATCCTCGACATGTAAATCAGCACCGGGGCGGTGAATGGAACACATTGTGTATGTGGTTGATGACGATGACGCGGTCAGGCAGTCCGTGATCGGGCTGCTGGATTCGGCGGACCTGAACGCCGTCGGCTTTTCATCGGCAGAAGCGTTTCTTCAACACCGCTTTGAAGAGCTCCCGTCGTGCGTGGTCCTCGATATGCAAATGCCCGTCATCTCTGGCTTTGAGGTGGCTGACGCCCTTAAGGACAGCGGGCGCGAAATCCCGATTATTTTTCTTACCGGCCACGGCACTATCCCGATGTCGGTGCGCGCCATTAAAGGCGGCGCGTACGAATTTCTCACCAAGCCCGTCGAATCCATTGCGCTTATCGACGCCATTGAGTCCGCGCTTCAGCTGGCGGAACACAACGCTGCGCGCAATAAAGAACACTACGCTCTGAAGCAGCGCCACATGTCCCTCACCCCGCGCGAGCACGAGGTGCTGACGCTGGCGATAAGCGGCATGCTGAACAAGCAGATTGCCGCCGAGCTGGGCGTCAGCGAGATCACGGTTAAGGTGCACCGCCGCCGCGTGATGGAGAAAATGCAGGTGCGCTCCGTGGCGGAGCTGGTCAGGGCCGTTGAGCGCCTGACCAATAGCCAGCCAGCGGAGTAACGTTTATCCTTCCTGCGCTGTCAGCGGCAGCGCAAATGCGAACACCGTGCCGTACGGCTCGCGGCGGCGCGCGCTCATCTTCCCGCAGTGGCGCTCGATGATGCTGGCGCTGATGGTCAGCCCCATCCCCATCCCCTGCGCTTTGGTGGAGTAGAACGAGTCAAAAATCTTCTCCAGCCGCTCAGGTTCAATGCCGCTCCCGGTATCGGCGATCTCGACGATCACTTTCCCGTCCGCGTTGGCGGTGCTGAGGGTGATGGTGCTGGCGCGATCCTTCACCTCGGCCATCGCCTCTACCGCATTCATCACCAGATTGAGCAGCACCTGCTGGATCTGCACGCTGTCGCCGGTGATAAAGCTGTCCTGCGCCTTTAACAGATAATCCACGCTAATGTGTCTCTGCTCCAGCTCGCTGCGCGAGAGCGTGATGATATGGTGGATCAGGTAGTGCATGTCGATGCGCGAGAACGTTGGATCCTGCTTGCGGGTCAGGGACTGAATGCTGCGAATGATCTCCCCCGCCCGCGCGCCTTCCGCGGCGATCTCCTCCAGCCCTTCGCGCACTTTATCCAGCCGGGCGGGCTCGCGGTTGAGCCAGCGCAGGCTCGCCCCGGCGTTCGAGACGATCGACATCAGCGGCTGATTGATCTCGTGGGCAATGGAGGAGGTCAGCTGTCCGACGGTGGTGGCCCGGGACACCCGCGCCAGATCCGCCTGCGCGACCCGCATGGCATCCTCCGCGGCGCGCTGGCTGGTGATATCGGTGATGATGCCGTAATACTCATTCACCTCGCTGCCCACGCCCACCGGATCGCCAATCCCGAGGATGTAGCGGGTTGAGCCGTCGGTACGCTTAACCCGAAACTCCGCGCGCATGGAGAGCCCGTCGCGCACGCTCTCGGTGACGATGGCGCTGATGCGGGCGTAATCGTCCTCATGAACGAAGGTCAAAAACTCCGCCATGGAGATCGTCTTTTGCCGTTCGGGCAGGCCCAGAATGCGGGCGTACTCTTCCGAGACAAACATCAGATCCTGCTCCAGCTCCCAGCGCCAGCTGCCGGTGTGGCTGATCTGCTCGCCGAGCATCAGCGAGGTCTGGCTGGATCGCAGCTCTTTCTCCACCCGTCGGCGCTGGATGTTTTCCGCCAGCAGCTCGGCGTACAGCCGCGCCGTCTCAAGGGATACCGCGGCCTGCGCGCCCAGCAGGCTCACCACGCGCGAGTGCTCGGCGGTGAAGACCTCCGGCATCAGGCGGTTTTCCAGGTACAGCACGCCCACCAGCCGCGCCTGTTTGAACATCGGGACGCACATCACCGCCGCCCCCGAGGTCACCAGATAGGGGTCCTGGCTGAAGGGATGAAACTCCTCCGGCCTGCCGGTGCGGATCTCCTGCCCGGTGCGGATCACCGCCGCCAGCACCGACAGCGGCAGGTCGGTCGCCGTCGGCACGTCTTTCAGGATCCGCACCCGCACGCCCTCGGTGCTGGTCCAGGCGCTGGCCTCGATCTCCGGGATGAGGCTCTCGCTCACGCGAAGCAGCAGGCCGCGCTGCGCCCCGGCGCGTTCGAGCAGGATGGTCATCAGGTTTTCGATTAAGCGCTCAAGGTTAATCTCTTCCGACAGCGCGCGGGAGGCTTTGATGACGCTTTGCAGATCGCGGATGGTCTCATTCTGGGCGAACGCCACCGTGTCGTAGGCGCTGGCCTGCCCGGAGGCCAGCAGGTGCGGGAAATCCTGCTCCAGCTGGCGCACCTTGGCCTGCGCACCCGCGCGTCCCCAGGCGGCAATCGAGCCGCGGAAGTGCGCGTCCGACGCGGTTGGGTAACCGCAGGCCAGCGCGAACCGGCCCGCCAGCTCGTGGGCCAGAGCGTTGATCGGGTTAAACCCGCCCTCGCGTGAGAGCCGCGCCGCCTTCTCATACTGCTCGAGCGCAATGCTGTTCATCCCGTCCAGACGCACGATTTCGGCGTAGATCAGCGCCTCTTTATCCGCGAACGTGCCGGGATTAACGCGCGCCCAGAGGGCGATTTTGTCGTAGTGGGCGTGAATGCTTCGGCGGTGGTTCGCCGAGAAGGTCTCCGGCGTTAGCTGACGTGACAGCGCCATGGCGCTGTAAAGATGGTAATCCAGCAGATGGATGTGGCCCGGCGCAGACCACGCGTACCAGCCCGCCATCTCAAGATCCGCCTGCGCGTCGGCATATTCGCCGCAGGTAAAGTGCGCCATGCCGCGATACAGCCAGTACCAGAACAGCATGGTGGCGTTCTTCTCCGGCGCCTGCTCCGGCGACGCGGGAAGCAGCGCCTCCGGCAGCACCTGCGACGCGGTCCAGGTGCCGATGACCGGCGTGCGCAGGAACTCAACGTAGCCGCGCTGGACCATCAGAATGGTCTCCACGTCCTGGAAGTGGGTTTTACGCACGAACGCCAGGCCGCGCTCGATGCTGGTCAACACCCCGTCCAGGTGATCGCCCCGCGAGAGGAAGTTAATCACCTGGTGGCAGGCCGCAAAGCAGGCCATCGTCATATCCCCGTGGGTCACCGCCGAGGTGAAGCAGGCCTTCGCGCATTCGATGGTAAACGATAAAGGCTGGGTCCAGACGCTGAGCTGGTCGAGCGGCAGCAGGGTTTTGGCTTCGAACGCATCGTAGCCGTGGCGATTCACCAGCTCGCGGGCAAGGGTGCCGTACTGGAACCCGAGGCGGTACTCGGCGTAGCGGTGGCCAATCAGCACGCCAAACCAGGCCATCGCCGTGGTGGAGGCGCCGGTAATGCCGTGGTCGAGGGTCAGGTGCATCATGCGGCAGAGCAGCAAAAAGTGCAGGCGCGGGCAGATGAAGCTGGCGCAAATGCTGGCGCTGTAGAGCAGGTTCATCACCGCTTCGGTTTCCGGGTTATCCAACCGCGACAGCTGGGCAAACAGGTTTTGCGGCGCGTCGGCCGTGCGGTTGCAAAAGAGCGCCCAGGCCTCGTCGCAGTCGGCATCTTCCGGATAGCGGCTAATCTGGATCCCGAAAATCCCCAGCCAGCAGAGCGCCGCCTCCAGCGCCAGGCGGCTATCCGACTGGCGAATGTACACCTCCACCAGCAGGTTGGCCGCCAGCGCCTTTTCGGTCAGCCCGCCGGGGCAGCCGAGAATGGCGTCACACAGCTCGCGGGTGCGCTCCAGATACCCCAGCGCAAACTCGCAGCCCGCCTCTTCGATATCGAGCATAAAGTCCGATACCGTCCCGGCGTTGCCCAGCGCTCTGGCGGTCTGGATATAGCCGAGCGCCGAAAGGTAATCTCCCGAACGCTTCGCGCGCCGCGCGGCCAGCAGGCTCAGCTCGCGGAACATCTCGCGCTGCGGGGCGGGCTGGATGCTGTCCAGCGCGGCCGTGACGTGGTGAACGGCGCGGAACAGCAGCTCGTTCCCCGCCGCCTGACGCGCGGCGTCGGCCAGCAGGCTGGCGGTGGTCAGGTGAATATGGCTTCTCTCATGCCGATCCAGCAGCGCAAAGGCGGCCTCCTGCACCCGGTCGTGGGTGAAGGCGTACTTTTTTTCCGCCAGCACGATGAGCTGGGCCATCACCGCCGGGTGCAGCGCATAGCGCATTTCCGCCATCGACATGCCGACCACGCGGCAGATCATCTCCATCTCGCCCGTGCCGCCGAGGCAGGCGATGCTGCCCAACAGGCGGCGCGTTTCGTCGGGCAGCTCTTCGAGCTGCTCCAGCACAAGGGTGACGACGTTTTCGGTGTAATGCCTGGCGCGGATCGCCTGCAGATCGTAGTGCCACTTGTCCTGATATTTGTTGTGCACTACCAGGCCGTCATCCACGATGCGGCGGAAAAACTCGTGCACAAAGAGCGGGTTGCCGCCCGTCTTCTCGTGGATCAGCGTGGCGAGATCGGTCGTCGCCGCGCTGCGGGTGCGAAATACCGTCGCCAGCCAGCGCGCCACCGCTTTCACGGAAAGCGCCTGCGGGACAATCTCGCTCGCGTTTCGTGCCGCCTCCGGCAGGCCCGCCAGCAGCGCCTGCAGGGCGGCGTCGGACACGGCGCTGATATCCCGGTGGGCCGCCACCACCAGCAGCGGAACAGCTCCGCAGTTCATCAGCAGGTATTTAAGCGTGTGCAGGCTGGCGGCGTCGCTCCACTGGAGGTCGTCGAGCACCAGTACCAGCGGGCAGCCCTGCGAAGCAAAGGTTTTTACCAGCGCCAGCACCATATGGCTGAAGCGCGCCCGGGCATCTATGGAAAACGTATCCGCCGAGAAGCGCGGCTTGCTCTCAAGCAGCAGGCCCAGCTCGGGCACCAGGCTGACGGCCAGCGCCTCGTGCCCCTCCAGGGCGCGAGACAGGCGGATTTTCCACTTCGCCACGTCCTCTGCGGGCAGCCCCAGCAGGTGCAGCGTCAGGGTGCGGAACGCGGAGCTTAATACGCCGTAGGGCAGCGACGGCGAAAACTGATCAACTTTGCCCACAGCCAGCAGCACCGTACGCTGCTGCAGCGTTTTGAGCGCCGTCGCGATGATCGAAGATTTGCCGATCCCCGACGGCCCGCCGATCGTCACCAGCTCCGGTACCAGGCTCTGCCCCACCCGCTCAAACGCCGCAATAACGTCATTCGCCTGCGGATGCGTCGCGAAGAGGGAGTCCGCCAGATGGATCGCCGGGGTGCGGTCCTGCTGGCCGGGCGTAAAGGCGACGATCTCGCCCTCGCAGGTCAGCGTCGCCTGGCAGCGGCGAAGGTCGGCAATCAATCCGTCGACCGTCTGGTAGCGGTTATCGGGGTGCTTTTCCAGCAGCTTCAGGACGATGGTCGACAGCATTCCCGGCACGTCCGGGCGGATCGCGTCCGGGGCCAGCGGCGCCGAGGCAATATGGTAGTGCGCCCAGTTAGTCTGCTCGTCCTCCCCCAGCTCAAACGGCAGGCGTCCGGTCAGGAGTTCATACAGCACCATGCCGAGGCTGTAGAGATCGCTGCGGCCGTCGACGGGGCGCTGGGTGCGGGTGGTGTGCTCCGGCGACATATAGGCGGGCGTGCCCCCTGAAACGGCAAGCCGGGTCTGGGTGATGGCATCGGAAAGACTGCTGGAAAGGCCAAAGCTGCCCAGACGGCAGGTGGCGTCGTGATGAACAAAAATACTGCCGGGCTTGATATCGCCGTGGATCAGGTTTTGCAGATGCATCTGGCGCAGGGGAACGCAAATCTGGATCGCCATCTCGAGAAAGCGCGTGATGCCCGAGATCGCCCTGCCCGCGCGCCGCGCCAGCAGCTCAAACGAAAACGGGGCGTACACCAGCGCGAAGCGCCCCCGGTACTGGGTGGACGCAACGGCGCGGATGGCCCAGCTGTCCTGCAGCGCGTCGCGCAGCGCAAACTCGTTTTTAAGCAGCCGGGTGGCCCGCTCTTCCTCTTCGTCGCTCACCGCGGTGGCGATAATGAACGAACCGCCGGAATGAGGATGTCGCGCGTGCATCCAGGCGATTCCGCCCTCCTGCGCCAGCACGGTAAAAATCACATCCTCTTTAAGGACAAAAACCCGCCCCTGGTGAAGATTCCCCTGGGCGGGCCAGAATGCAGGCTGCTCGTTTTCGTTCATCCGCGATCCTTATTGTCGGCGGGCCAGCTCCCGCTGAATATGATCCAGCAGAATATCGATGTTAATAGGCTTACGCAAAAATGCAGCGGCGCCCAGATTAAGAGCGTACCGCTGCATATTTTCATCAGCATGACCGGAGATAAAGAGCACGGGCGGAGGCGGTACGGCCAGCAGCCGCAGCTTATCAAACAGCTCCAGGCCGCTCATGCCCCGCAGCTTGATATCGGTGATCACCAGCGCCGCGCCGGACAGGGCGAGCGGATGGCTCAGAAACACCTCTGCCGAATCAAACGTATCGGCGGCATAGCCTTCCGACTCGAGGAGATTACTCAGCCCGCTGCGGACGGATCGTTCGTCATCAATGATGGCAATGCGCCACGGCAGCGTCATGCTGTCTTTCCTCTGGTAAATCATTAAACGTCGCGATCGTCCTTCGCGGGCGCAGGAGGCGCCGTGCCGCTGATTTTCGGTACGCATTCGTGACGAAACCAGGCGAGGGTAAGCGGTTCGCGACTCAGTAAACGCCGTCCCACCGGGATGAGCTGTTCGCCCACCAGCATGCCAAACAGGCCAAGCAGGGCGACAACCGGCGGCGCCGGGGAATGGACGTCGAGCAGAGCGTAAATTACCCCAGCAACCACGCCGCACACCAGCGAAATTATCCATGCTTTCATGACGACGCTCCCGTCTGCGAGTTGGCCTGCGGAACGGTCACCGGAGGCGGCGGCGCGGCGTCGCGGGATAACAGATGTCGCGTCGCCTGTTCACCCGCCAGCATCCCCAGCAGGCCAATCAGCGCCAGCGCGGGCGGCGCGGGGGAGCGCACCTTCAGCACGGCATACATCAGGCCAATCAACACGCCTGCCGCAAGGGATATCAGCCCAGTACTCATTGTGAACTCCAGAGAAAGAGGCAGCGGCGAGCCGGATGAAGGACCAGCCCGCCGGCGGAACTTAGCGTGCCGGGATCGGCGCTAAGGTGCGGTGCTCGCTCTTCTGGCGAGACGGCGCTTTGTGCACCATGGTGTAGGCGTAATCGACGCCCATGCCGTACGCGCCGGAGTGCTCACGCACGATATCCATCACCGCGGTGTAGGTCTCTTTACGCGCCCAGTCGCGCTGCCACTCCAGCATCACCTGCTGCCAGGTGACCGGGATCACGCCCGCCTGGATCATGCGCTGCATCGCGTAGTCGTGGGCTTCTTTGGAGGTGCCGCCGGACGCGTCCGCCACCATATAAATTTCGTAATCGCCTTCCAGCATCGCGCACAGGGCAAAGCTGTTGTTGCACACTTCGGTCCACAGGCCGGCAACCACCACCTTCTTCTTGCCGTTGGCCTGCAGCGCGTCGCGCACCTTCTGGTCGTCCCAGGAGTTCATGGAGGTACGCTCCAGAATGTCCTGGCCCGGGAACACGTCCAGCAGCTCCGGATAGGTGTTACCGGAGAAGCTTTCGGTCTCAACGGTGGTGATGATGGTTGGGATGTTGAACACTTTGGCCGCTTTCGCCAGCGCCACGGTGTTGTTTTTCAGCACCTGGCGGTCAATAGACTGCACGCCAAACGCCATCTGAGGCTGGTGATCGATAAAGATGATCTGACAGTTCGCAGGGGTTAACACTTCGAGCTTTGAAGAGGTCATAGCATTTTCCAGTGGTTAAGGGTGAAATCGCCGCGAGCGCCGCGACGATAAAGTCACCCTCATCCTGCGGTTTTCCGTCCCTGCGCGTAATTATCTCTTCGTATAGTTAACCTTAGGTATAGTTATACTTTGGTATACCTATCCTATTGTATAACTGGATCTTTGCCGAAACCGGTTCCCATAATCCTGACCATTCCCCTCTCAGTCAGGAGCAGTTTATGGTTACCCTCGGTAAAGCCGATCTCATTCTGGTTAACGGCCAGTTTCACACCGTCGATCGCGAGAACCCCGTCGCGGAAGCAGTTGCCGTGCGCGACGGAAAATTTCTGGAAGTGGGTACCGTCGCCGAGGTGATGCAACACCACTGCGAAGGCACCAAAGTGGTCGACTTAAAAGGCCACACCGCCATCCCCGGCCTGAACGACTCGCACCTGCACCTCATTCGCGGCGGGCTGAACTACAACCTCGAGCTGCGCTGGGAAGGCGTGCCGTCGCTGGCCGATGCCCTGCGGATGCTGAAAGAGCAGGCCCTGCGCACGCCGTCGCCCCAGTGGGTGCGCGTGGTGGGCGGCTGGACCGAGTTCCAGTTTGCCGAGCGCCGCATGCCGACCCTGGACGAAATTAACGACGCCGCGCCGGATACCCCGGTCTTTATCCTGCACCTGTACGACCGCGCCCTGCTCAACCGCGCCGCGCTGAAGGTGGTCGGCTACACCAAAGACACGCCAAACCCGCCGGGGGGCGAGATCCAGCGCGACGCCAACGGCAACCCGACCGGGATGCTGATCGCCCGTCCGAACGCCATGATCCTCTACGCCACGCTGGCGAAAGGGCCGAAGCTGCCGCTGGAGCAGCAGGTCAACTCCACGCGTCAGTTCATGCGCGAGCTGAACCGACTGGGGCTGACCAGCGCCATCGACGCGGGCGGTGGCTTCCAGAACTACCCGGAAGATTACGAGGTGATTGCCGAGCTGCACGAGAAAAAGCAGATGACCATCCGCATCGCCTACAACCTGTTTACCCAGCGTCCGGGCCACGAGCTGGAAGACTTTGAAAAATGGACCGACATGCTCACGCCTGGCCAGGGCAGCGACTTCTTCCGCCACAACGGCGCTGGCGAGATGCTGGTCTTCTCCGCCGCCGATTTTGAAGATTTCCTCGAACCGCGCCCGGACCTCGCGCCGGGCATGGAGGACGAGCTGGAGCGCGTGGTGCGCCATCTGGTGGAGCATCGCTGGCCGTTCCGCCTGCACGCCACCTATAACGAATCCATCAGCCGCATGCTGGACGTCTTCGAGAAGGTGAACCGCGACATTCCGTTCAACGGCCTGCACTGGTTCTTCGACCATGCGGAAACCGTTACCCAGGCCAACATCGACCGCATCAAAGCGCTCGGCGGCGGCATTGCCGTGCAGCACCGCATGGCCTTCCAGGGGGAATACTTTGCCGAGCGCTACGGCATCGAAGCCACCCGCCACACGCCGCCGGTGGCGAAAATGCTCGAGACCGGCGTGCCGGTGGGCTTAGGGACGGACGCCACCCGCGTGGCGAGCTACAACCCGTGGACCGCGCTCTACTGGCTGGTCTCCGGCCGCACCGTCGGCGGAATGCAGATGTACGACCACAGCGCCCGTCTGGACCGCGATACCGCCCTGATGCTCTGGACCCAGGGCAGCGCGTGGTTCTCCAGCGAGCAGAACCAGAAGGGGCAGATCAAGGTCGGCCAGCTCGCCGATCTGGCGGTGCTGAGCAAAGACTACTTCCGCGTGCCGGAAGAGGAGATCAAGGGCATCGAGTCCGTCCTGACGGTGGTCAACGGCGATATCGTTTACGCCGCAGGCAGCTTTGGCCCGCTCGCGCCGCCTGCCATTCCGGTTCTGCCCGAGTGGTCCCCGGTGGTGAAGGTGCCGGGCCACTACCGCAGCGCGCCGCCGCAGGCCACCCGCGTCGGGATGAGCGTCGTTCATCACTGCAGCGGCCCGTGCGGGGTTCACAGCCACCAGCATGATTTCGCCCGCACGTCAGAGATGCCGGTGTCCGACGATAACGCTTTCTGGGGGGCGCTGGGCTGCAGCTGCTTTGCATTCTGATGAAAAACACCTTTGCTCCGCCCAGGGTCGACCTGGGGCTGTTCTTCCTGCGCCTGACCGGCAGCCTGCTGCTGCTGTACGTGCACGGCCTGCCGAAGGTGCTGCACTTCAGCGAAGAGCTGACGCGCATTGAAGATCCGTTCGGCTTCGGGCCCTGGGCGAGCCTGATCCCGGCGATTGTCGCCGAGGTGATTTGCCCGCTGTTTATCATTGCGGGCGTGTACACCCGCCTGGCGTGCCTGCCGATTATCGCCGTGCTGCTGGTGGCGATGCTGGCGGTCCACCCCAACTGGTCGATTGCCGAAGGGCAGTTTGGCTGGCTGCTGCTGATTATCTTCACCACCCTCGCCCTCACCGGGCCGGGCCAGTGGCGGCTGCAGCGTAAGACAGCGGAGAGGTTCACATGACCCAGGTTAACGACGTTCGCGACGCACACGTCGAGACGACGCCCGCACCGACGGTTTCGCCCTGGCAGCCGCTGAGCCAGCCGGTGTTCCGCATGCTGTGGATCGCCACGGTGGTCTCTAACGTCGGCTCATGGATGAGCGACGTCGGCATCAACTGGAGCATGCTGACCCTGAGCGCCGACCCGCTGGATATCGCGCTGGTGCAGGCGGCCAGTAGCCTGCCGATGTTCCTCTTCGCTCTGCCGTCCGGGGTGATGGCTGACATCGTCGACCGACGTAAATACCTGCTCTTCTCCCAGCTGTGGGTGTTCATCGCCGCCGCCGGGCTGACGGTGCTCTCCTTCACCGGACACGTCACCCCCACCGTTCTGCTGGTGGCGACGTTTCTGCTGAGCGTGGGCGCGGCGATGAGCTCGCCGCCGTTCCAGGCCGTGGTGCCCGATCTGGTGAGCAAGCCGGAGCTGGGCGCCGCCGTGGCGCTGAACTCGCTCGGAGTGAACATCAGCCGGGCAATTGGCCCCGCGCTGGGGGGCTTCCTGCTGTCGCTCGCCGGGCCGTGGATGGTGTTTGCCCTGAACGCGCTCTCCGTGGTCGGCGTGGCGTGGGTGCTGTGGCGCTGGCGTCCGGCACCGTCCATTCAGCGTCTGCCGCCGGAGCACTTCTTCTCCGCGGTGCGCTCCGGCATCCGCTACGTGCACGCCGCGCCGGTGCTGCGCAACGTGCTGGTACGCACCGTGGCCTTCTTCGTTTTCGGCAGCGCGGGCTGGGCGCTGCTGCCGCTGGTGGCGCGCCGCGAGCTGGGCTTAGGCCCGGCGGGCTATGGCGTGATGCTGGCGTGCATTGGCCTGGGAGCGATTGCCGGGGCCATTCTGCTGCCGCGCCTGCGCCAGCGGCTCAATGCCGACCGGCTGATGGTGGCCGCCAGCCTGACCTTTGCTCTCACCATGCTGGCGCTGGCGTTCGTGCGCCACGTCTGGCTGCTCAACCTGTTTGAATTCTTCACCGGCTTCGCGTGGATTGCGGTGCTTTCAACGCTGAACCTCGGCGCGCAGCGCAGCGCCGCCCGCTGGGTGAAGGCCCGCGCGCTGGCGGTCTACCTGACGGTGTTCTTCGGCTCGATGACCGCGGGCAGCGCCATCTGGGGGCAGATCACTTCCCGTTTCGGCACCCCGACCTCGCTGGTTGTCGCCACGCTGGGGATGGTGCTGGCGAGCGCGACGGTGCTCCGCTGGAAGCTGGGCAAAGATCCCGACCTGAACCTCGACCTCAGCGGCCAGCCGCTGGACGGCGTGGAGATTGACCTGCCGAACGAGCGCGGACCGGTGCTGGTGTCGCACGAGTACATCATCGACCCGCAGAACACCAGGGCCTTCCTGGAGGCGGTCCACGAGCTGCGCCGGGTGCGCCGCCGCGCCGGGGCGATGAGCTGGGCGGTGTACGAAGATATCGAGCGTCCCGGCCTGTTTATCGAGACCTTTCTGATGGGCTCCTGGATTGAGCATCTGCGCCAGCAGGAGCGCCACACCATGAATGACCTCCTGCTGCAGAGCCGCGTTCTGGCTTTTCATCAGGGCACAACATCACCGGCAATTCGCTACCTGGTCGCGCCGGTATAACCATAACCATCACCTGCACAGGAACACACTATGGCAACGTTTAAGGCAAAAGACGGCACGCAGATTTACTACAAGGACGGCGGCGCGGGCAAACCGGTTCTCTTCAGCCACGGCTGGCCGCTGGACGGCGACATGTGGGACAGCCAGCTGAACTACCTGGCGGAGCGCGGCTTCCGCGCCATCGCCTTTGACCGTCGCGGCTTTGGCCGCTCGGATCAGCCGTGGAACGGCTACGACTACGACACCTTTGCGTCCGACATCAACGACCTGATTACCACCCTGGACCTGCAGGACGTGACGCTGGTGGGCTTCTCGATGGGCGGCGGCGACGTGACCCGCTACATCAACAACTACGGCAGCGCGCGCGTGGCCGGTCTGGCGCTGCTGGGCGCGGTGACACCGATCTTCGGCAAATCCGACACCTTCCCGCAGGGTGTGGATCAGAGCGTGTTCGACGGCATTCGCGACGGACTGCGTAAAGATCGCGCCCAGTTCATCAGCGACTTCGCGACGCCGTTCTACGGCATTAACGCCGGGCAGACCGTTTCCGCCGGTGCCCTGACCCAGACGCTGAACATCGCCCTGCTGGCGTCCCTGAAGGGCACCATCGACTGCGTGACCGCGTTCGGCGAAACCGACTTCCGCCCGGACATGGCGAAAATCGACGTGCCGACGCTGGTGATTCACGGCAGCAACGACCAGATCGTGCCGTTTGAAAGCACCGGCAAGCTGGCGGCAGAGATGATCAACAACGCCACGCTGAAGGTGTACGACAACGCGCCGCACGGCTTCGCGCTGACCCACCAGGACCAGCTCAACGAAGATCTGCTGGCGTTTGTGAAGTCGCTGTAATTTCCCGGGGCTGACGCCAGAAGGCGTCAGCCTGAATATGCACTTCCCGGCATACTAAATTTGAGCGTAGAACTCCCTCTCCCTTGTGACTAGTATTCCTTCATTTCAAAGGGAGACTACATAAGATGAATATCCAGTTTCATAAGCGGCTAACCCGAAAGTTTATCATCGCTATTTTAACATCCTCTTCATTTGTCACAGCCTGTACATTTAGCGTTATATGGTTCTATCTTGCGAATATTGACCGGCTTGATATTTTATATGATGCATTAAGCGTGAGTAGCGCAGTAGGAATAATATTTGGGTTTACCCTTGTCTCACTACTTGGCTTCAGCCTTGTCATTTTTATCTCATCTTTCCTTACTTACTTAATTTACACCGCACATGAGAAAGAGTTTGTTAAATACGAAGGCTTGACGCATAGCTTTACCTCAGTCTGTTTTGGTAATAGCTTTGTGATGTGCGTTGTGCTTATCGGAGCGTTCTGCTTACAATTTTTTCTGGATATAAATGGTTTTATCGTTCTTGCCTTAGCGATAGCCATAATACTGGCCGCATCGTATGGCTTATGCTACAAGCTTATGTTCAACGTTCAGTCATACAAGGATGTTGATGATACGCGTGATGAAAAATATTTGCAGAAAAAGGCCGTCAGGAACTGTCTGCCTCTGTTATTGATTGCACCTGCTTTTACACAAATCTTCCCACTCATTTTTATCGCGGGTCAGCTAGATTTTAACGAAGAAAGTAATACGTTCTTACAGGTTATCATTTTCCTTGCACTCTCGGTCGCGATGATTATTGTGGGTATTTTCCCAGGAATGATCCTGATAAATGAAAAGAAAAATAAAAGTTTATTGCAAATAATCATTTATACACTAATCATTATTCCTGTCAGCATGCTTGTCCTGACAATGATTTTCCGCCCCACCCCCAATATGATCATTAACATGACCATGAACCTTTCTGGCATAAGCGATTGGCGCACACATCAATATTACATAGATACTCACACTCACCCACCAGCGATGTTTGATGGTTTAACATGGAACACACGTTATTATAAAGATATCCCTTCGAGATTCTTTATCACCGGCGTAAACATTTTCTCGCTTGGAAACATTCAGCTTATTTGCCCTACGCAAATCAATCATGCCAGATCGCTGAGCCTGAAAACTACGCCAGACAACTTTGACGAATATGACCTTCGCATAAAACGATTAAAAAACACCGCTATGAAATGTATCCCGTTTAAGAAGGATGAGATACACCAATGGGATTCTCCTATAGCTGAGCCTGTTTATTTTCAGAAAATTAAATCTACCGATGAAAGCCTTTTATTAAAGTTGCTTCATGATATCAAGTAGCCTTTAAGAAACGCCCGCAGCGCGGGCGCTACTTAATCAATTCACCGTAAGCGTAGGCTCATGCTTCTGCCCAGGCTCACCACGTTGCACAACGCCGTGCTCGCGCTCCGCCAGCAGCCGACAAATCTCCGCGTGCTTCTCCTCGGTGAAGGTAAAGCGCGACATAAACACGATGCGGATCAGCGACCCTATTGCCGGCAGCAGGCAAATCCCGAAGAACAGCCCCGACAGCACGCCTTCGCTCTGGATTTGCGCCTGCGGCACGTAGCCAATCATCGTCAGGAACACGCCGATTAACCCGCCGCCCACCGCCACCGACATCTTGCCGGTAAAGGTCTGCCCGGAGAAGGTGATCGCCGCGCAGCGCTTGTGGGTGTGGTACTCCGCGTACTCGATGGTGTCGGCAATCATCGACGAGGTGAGGATGTTGGTCATCATCACGAACAGCGTGCTCAGGCCGAGCAGAATAAACAGCATCGTCACCTGCTGATACCCGACAAACCACATCACCACGCGCACCGCCACGTCCAGCCCACAGAGGATCATAAACAGCTTCCGCTTCTGCATCCGGCGCGTCAGCATCGGGGCGACCAGGCACAGCACCGCCGCGACAATCCCCATCACGCCAATCGCCATCTGCAGGCTGCCGTCGCCCAGGTTGTTGATAAAGAAGTAGATATAAAGACCGCCCGCCACGTTGTGGAACACGCAGAAGAAGAACGACAGCAGGACGATAAACAGCGGCTTGTTCTGGCGCAGGTTGTGGAAGGTGTCGCGAATGGTCACCTTTTCCGGGCTCGGCGGCACGCGCTCTTTGATCTGCATAAAGCCGTTGAGCATCAGCGGCAGGCCCACCAGCATCATCACCAGCGCCGCCATAAAATAACCTTTATCGTTGCTGTACTGGGCGAAGAACGCCGCCAGCTTCGGGAAGAAGATGTTGGCGCAGGCAATCCCCGCGTTCACCCCGAGCATCGCCGCCGTCACCGCGCGGGTGCGCTGGGCGGAGTCGTTGGTCATCACCGACGACATCGACCAGAACGGGATATCGGAGATGGCGTACAGCGTCCCCCACAGGATATACGTCACCCCGGCGTAGAGGATTTTGGTGGTCATGTCCGCTTCGATTTTATAGAACGACAGCAGCGTGACGCCGGTGATTAGCAAAGGGGCGATCAGCAAAAAGTGGCGAAACTTGCCAAACCGGCTGTTAATGGTGTCCATGATGCTGGCAAACAGCGGATCGTGAACCGCGTCCCACGCGCGGGCAATCAGGAAGATGGTGCTCGCCGCCAGCGCCGAGATCCCCAGCACGTCGGTGTAAAAATAGTTAATAAACGAACCCACTAAACCAAAGCTAAAACACTGACCTAAACCATAGCCAAAATAAGACCACAACTCGCGAGACGGTATTTTCATTGTCGTTGCCATTGTTATATGCCTGCCTGGTTGCCCGGCGGTGGTCCGCCGGGTCGATATTATTAGCCCTGAACCTTCGGGGCGATCTTGCGCAGCTGCTGCATTAATGCGATTTCACGGCGCGAGAACGGAATGCCGTTCTCCTCGAACACGTCGTGGAACCAGAGGCGGCAGTAGTCCGTGGACTCCTTCATCACCACCGGCCACGGCAGCCACGTCTGGGTTTTGCCGCGTACCAGGCCCCACTGGTACGGCGCAACCTTCGCCGCGTACATCAGCGGGAGCTGCTCTTCGATGGTGCTGCCCACGTGGCGCGCCAGCCATTCGGTGCAGAACAGCGGGCGGCCGAGCTGTTGCAGCTGCTGGATAATCGCCGTCATCCGGCCCGTGTGGGTGTAGGCGTGGAAGCTCACCACGTCCGAGAGCGCCAGCGCGGTCTGGTCCAGCGGATGCTGGAAGAACGTCTCGCCCTCCTCCTCCGGCGGCAGACGCCACGCGCAGACGGTGAGCGGCTGGGTCGGGTCTTCTTCACGCACCCACTGGAACGCCAGCTTCATCAACTCATGCGCGCAGGTCTCCAGCTTCGCGTCGTACTGCACCTCCTGCGTGCCGGTCGCGAAAATGCCGCGATTGCCCGGCTCGTTATAGAGATCCCACAGCAGCACGCGCTTATCCTCGCGGAACTGGCGGACAACGTCGCGGATATAGCGCTCAATGTCTGCCCAGCAGTCGGGATCGCACACCTTATCGCGCCCCGGGCTCGCCGCCGCCTGGCTGTTGTGCTTGCCCGGCACTGGCGGCTTTTGCGGGCCGAGGTACGGCTCGTCGCCGGAGAAGCCGCAGTCGTCCATCAGGGTCAGCATGGTGCTGAACCCGCGACCGTCGGCAATCGTCAAAAACCGGTCGATGCGCGCCATCAGCCCGTCGCGGTCGTGCTCCCAGACGATAAACGGCAGGTTGATGCGCAGGGTGTTGTAGCCCGCCTCCGCCGCCCAGCCCAGCTCGCGCTCGATGGTTTCGGCATCGAAGGTTTCAGCCTGCCAGATATCGGTCCAGTTCACCGCCGTCGACGGCAGGTAGTTAAACCCGCACAGCCAGCCTTTTTGCTCATACCACGCCTGTGCCTGCTCCCTGCTCCACTGCTCTTTCATTACGCGTCCTCTCACTGATAATATTTAGCTAATAAATATTAGCTGCGGGATAAATGCGCAAATCACGGCGTGAAGAAAAGCGATGCTCTTCACAAAGTTCACGCTTCGATGAATGAGAAACGTGATCGACGGCGCTAAAGCGTGCGGTTAGGGTATGATGCGAAGTCGCGAAAGGGAGAGGACGGATGAAGCGAAAAACGAAAGTGACGATGAACGATATTGCGCGGGCGGCGGGCGTGTCGCAGGCGACGGTATCGCTGGTGCTTAACCAGTCCCGTAACATCAAGCTCAGCGACGACACCCGCCAGCGGGTGATTGGCGTCGCCACCGAGCTCGGCTACGACCGCCTCCCCGCCGTTCACGCTCCGCGCAACCAGGAGGAGATAGCCCTGCTGGTGAGCTCCATGCAGAGCTTCGACCCGTTTATCGACGCCATCAGCCAGGCGCGGGAAGCGGCGTGGCGCAACGAGACCCTGCTCACCGTCTACGACTACGGCGATGACATCGAGCTGGCGCTAAACATCATCCGCCAGCTGGAGAAGCGCAACTGCATCGGGATTATTCTCGCCTCTCCGGTCACCACGCTGGTGGACATGACGGCGTTCCAGGACTGCACCCGCATCCCGCTGGTGCTGCTCAACCAGCGCGACCCCGGCTCGCCGCTGCTGCCGTCGTTTATCCCGGACGACTACGCCAACGCTTTCCAGGTCACTAAACACCTCATCGCCTGCGGGGCCACGCGCATCGCCCACATTACCGGCGAGAGCTGGATGGAGGCCTCGCGCCAGCGTCTGGCGGGCTACCAGGCGGCGCTGCAGCAGGCCGGACTCGCGTGCGACGACGACCTGGTGCGCCAGACCAACTGGCAGTTCAGCGAGTCCTTTACCGCGACGACCTCTCTGCTGGAACTGGCCGAGCGCCCGGACGCCATCTTCTGCGCCAGCGACTGGCTGGCGATCGGCTGCTATCAGGCGCTGGCGGTGAACGGTGTGCGCATCCCGCAGGATATGCTGCTGGCGGGCTACGACGACCAGAAGATCTCCGAACAGCTCACCCCGCCGCTGACCAGTATCCAGCTGCCCTACAGCGAGCTGGGACGGCTGGCGGTGGAGTACCTGTGCAATCAGGAAGATGCCGCCACGCACGTGACGCTGGCGGGCAGGCTGAAGGTGCGCAACTCAAGCCTCGTCTGAGGTAAACACCATGCCCGCGTAGGGCTTCTCGCGACACGCCGCCAGCCGCGCGGCGAGGCTGCCCACGTGCAGCTCCAGCTTGTGCCCGTCCGGGTCGAGAAAATAGAACGACGCCCCCTCGCTTTTGTTCTGCTTCCAGACGGTGACGCCCGCCTGCTCAAGCCTTTGCGAGAACGGTTCAAAATCCTCTTCCGCCACGGTAAACGCGTAGTGGGTGTAGTCGCTCTCCTGCGGCGGTACGTACCGGCGCGCCTCGTCGTACGACAGGCAGACCCACAGATCGCCGCAGGTGAGATAGGCCCCGGTATTCCAGCGGGCGTGCAGCGCAAGCCCCAGCAGCTCGTGCCAGAAGGTGACGCTTTTTTGCAGGTCGCTGACCGCGAGGGTCAGATGGTTGAGTGATTGCAGCATGACGTGCCCTTTTGTTTTTCGCGCCGGACGTGATACGGTAAAAGCATGAACATAAACTACGCCGTGCTCACCGTAAACCGCTGGTGGCTGCCTTCTTAAAGGCGGCTCGGAGTAGTTTTCCCCATTTTCAGATAGCCGCCGAAAGGCGGCTTTCACATTTCTAAGACCCCTTTCGGCAACTGCCCATTAAGGAGTCTTTATGAACGCACCCACCATCCTCACCGGCGACCGCCCAACCGGCCCGCTGCACCTCGGCCACTTCGTCGGATCGCTGCGCCAGCGCGTGGCGCTCCAGCAGACGCACAATCAGTTTGTGCTGATTGCCGACCTGCAGGGGCTGACCGACAACGGCAGCAACCCGCAGAAGATCCGCGACAACATCCCCGAAGTGCTGGCCGACTACCTCGCCGCGGGCATCGACCCGAACCTGACCACGATCTGCCTGCAGTCCGCCCTGCCCGCCCTCGCCGAGCTGACGATGCTGTATATGAACATCGTCACCGTCGCCCGCGTGGAGCGTAACCCGACGGTGAAAAACGAGATTGCGCAGAAGGGCTTCGCCCGCTCGCTGCCGGTCGGTTTTATGGCCTATCCCATCAGCCAGGCGGCGGACATCACAGCGTTTAAGGCCGAGTGCGTGCCCGTCGGCGACGACCAGCTGCCGATGATTGAGCAGACCAACGAGATTGTGCACAAGATGAACAGCCTGCTGCCCGCCCCGGTGCTGCGCCACTGCAAGGCGATGCTGAGCGACACCAGCCGCCTGCCCGGCATCGACGGCAGCGCCAAGATGTCGAAATCGCTGGGCAACACGCTGCATCTTTCGGCCAGCGAAGAGACTATTCATCGTGCGGTGAGCGCGATGTACACCGACCCGCACCACCTGAAGGTGAGCGACCCGGGACAGATTGAGGGGAACGTGGTGTTTACGTACCTCGACGCGTTTCATCCGGACAAGGAGAAAGTGGCGGCGATGAAGGCGCATTATCAGGCGGGCGGGCTGGGGGACCGGGCGTGCAAGAACGAACTGGAAGCGTGCCTGCAGGAGCTGATTGCGCCGATGCGGGAGCGGAGGGCGATGTATATGCAGGATAAAGGCGAGCTGATGGCGATGCTGAAGCACGGCACGGAACGGGCGCAGGGGGTGACGCAGGAGACTTTGAGGGAGGTGAAGGTTGGGCTGGGGGTGCCGGTGTTTTGACCAGGTGAGTTGATTGCGGTTGGGCGGCGAATTGCGTGGGACTGGCATGAAGCCGCTTAACTGTTTTGAAAGCGGCTATGAAATATTTCATCCCTGCTTCAGGTTGCATAACTTTCGGAGGACGAACATCAGTAAAGCGGTAACGACGAGCATCATCCCCCCCAACACCCACAGGAATGATGGGTCTGCTTCACCATCAGCAAACCCCAAACCGGTGCGATTTAAAAAATCATTGCTGGCTTGAGATAAGTAATCGAGTAAGCCTCCCAGAGGAAACAGGACGATAAAGAAGGAAGCAATGAGGCATGGCAGCCCCATCAGGATATTATTTTTTAACTTTGCATGAAGCATAATCAGCCCTTCCTGTCGCTTTGCCGGGAATGTTACAACCGATTTATTGAACACACCAGCGGTGTTAAATTATTTCAAAAAAAACGGACATGCGCATTCATATCCGTTTTAATTAATCCCTTTACATGATTAATGAAGGGATATTTTAGATATTATCCTTACTCTGCCAGACCATTTCCGCGCTTCACCATAGGTATATCTCCCGTATCATTCAACGCTCCCGGAAATGTTTTCAGCCACTGGGCGACTTTCTGCTTATTTATATTCACCACGCTCATACCTTCCAGGCATCCCCATAATTCTCTTGTATGCTGTGGGGTAATCACAATGCAGTCTTTCATAGCGCGGATTTTTACCGGTATGCCGTTGATAAAGCCCGCGCGGGTTAACCAGTCTCCGCCCAGAAGAAGGTATTTCATGTCTATGCGTGCATACAGTTCGCAACAGGCTGCGCTGTCCTGCGGCGTTTCTGCGCGGGGATGGACGGGCGCCGCGTTGGGCTGGTTGCCGTGAAGACGGCGGGTACTGTTTTTGCGTACCAGCTCGTGGTTTTCAATCATGCCGGTGAAAGCGTCTGATTCTGTTTTGCAAACAGTAAACTCTGGCTTAAAATTCGTCGCAGCCATTTTCAACTCCATCTTAGTTGTTGGTGGTTAGCGGTATGGGGGTGTTGAAGCACCTTCATATCGCGAATTCTCTCTTTAAATATTCTTTGATACTTCCTTTGCCGTTCGGCGTAATTTCTGGTGCTCATTATACAGGGCTGAATATAAATACAGCGGTTTTGGGTCGGGGGAAATTTGGAATTAGCGAGAGGGATTCAGGAAATAGGGATCTTTGCGGTAAAGTCATGTTTTTGTTGATTGCGGGTTGCCTGGTCTGCTTTTTGCGAGCATCATCGCAATTATTTACTTTCTTTCCTTTCTTAAGCTCAAGGATAGGCTTAAATTTTGTTCAACATCGATCAGTTAAAAATCGATGCGCGACGGTAGCGCTAAAGGGACATTATGCTTCATCACTATCAGGCAAAGTCACTGGACAATATTTATCTCGAGGACATTCCCCACATCATCCACCCGGACTATGCGGCGCGTGATCTGGCGGATACCACCCTGCCAAACCGGAACATCCAGGAGTGGAATTTGCCTCAGGACTACAGCCATTTTGTCAGCCGTTATTACCCGTTTCACTGGCAGCGCCCCTGGATGGCATACCGTGACGCACTGGACGACATCAAATCCGGAAAGGTCGTTCTGTTGAAAACAAACATGACTGGTCATGCCTTAGCGGGCGTACTGACGGCCTCCGGCAACCTCCAACATGATCTGCCCTTGCTCCTTCACTCCCACCTGAGCTATCTCATATCAAGGCAACTAAAACGCCCGGTATATTACGTTCGCCCGTCAGCGCCCGTAAAACATGCTCAGGCTGCAAAAACCATCAACAGTAAATCAGCGGGCAGGCTTTTGGCTGCGGGAGGCGTTTATAACGGCAACATAGATGGATTCAAGAAGACAGCAGAGCAACTCGGCGGGGATGCGCCAGCAGGTTACAATCAGGTCATGAATAACAAAGGGCTACTCATTACCGGAGCCTCTGTTGCAGCGGCACTTGGCATCGGAAGATTACCCCCTACTAATGAGTTAGAAACACTATCAAACTTGTCTAAAATGCCTTCCCCTCCCCCTTCAACGTTGGTTAATTTCGAGTCACGACAGCTACAGAAAAAGTTCAAACATGCTGTCGATTTCAACGTTCCCGGCAATCCAAACGCAGAAGGATTAAAATCATTTGAACAAGCGTTAAAAAGTCATATAGACGATCCGTTAATCAATAGAATTACAGGTAAATATCGATGGAATCAGGATGTCTATCACTACTATAATCCAGAAACTAAACTGAATGTTATGACAAAACCAGATGGTTGAGTCCGTCAAGGTGGTGTAAATTCAGTTCCAGCCTTCCGGTCCGGTAATGTGCCTGTTATGCGCTGAGTGGCAGCGCTTCGATTACTTCAGTTTCAGTGGC
>NZ_JAWNFK010000026.1:3434-9022 GCF_034107965.1 Enterobacter sp. 61D5 | reverse complement strand
GAGATCGTGCTGGTCGCGGGAATAGTTGTAGCCCACGCCCAGCGTGCCGTAGGTCGCCTGCCAGTTGGCGCTGGCGCTTCCGCTTGAGCCGTTGGTGCTGGCGTGTCCCTGGGTCACGCTGTAGTTCAGGTTGCGGTCCTCCAGCAGCGTTCCGCTGACGCCGGTTTGCCAGCTTGTGTCGCCATCGCTGTTTCGGCTGGCGGATGCCGTAACGTAGGCGCGGTCAATCGCGCTGTCCCGGCGATAGCCCTGACGGGTAAAGAGGCTGAACGGCACGGAGACGTTAAACGACGCGATCCGATCGGTGCCGTCTATCCCCACGGATTTGTTCCACGACCACGAGACGGAGTAGTTGATCCCCTTCACGCCCCCCGCGTAGCCCAGCTGGTACCAGAGGTTCGTCTCGTCTGTTCCCCAGTAGGTCTGCTCGCTGCCGGAGATATAGACCGAACCGTAGTCCCCCAGCGACTGAGAAACGTTGAGCTGGAAGCGGCCTTTTTTATTCCACGTCAGGTTGTGATAGCTCTGCACGTCCGGCACATCGTTATCGTTCTGGCTATCGGCATACTGATAGCCCTCCATTGAACGCCAGGCGACATCGTCGAGGGTGTAAAACCCTTTTGTGGAGTAGCGGTAGCCCAGCAGCTGGAAGTTGGTGCCGAAGCCATTAAGGGATTTCGCGTAGAGGAAGCGCAGAGACTGCCCTTCATGCCTGCTGTCGTCCGCAAGCTGGCTGCGGGCATGGGTGATATCAAGCGAGACCGCGCCCCAGTCGCCCAGGTTTTTCCCGGCCCCGACGGCCACCGCGGTATAGCGTGACGCCAGCTGGGTGCCGCCGTAGAGCGTGTAACCGTTGGCAAGACCGGTAACCAGGGTCCCCTGGGTGAAGAACGGTGTGTCCTGATCGCTGTTCCCGCTGCGGTAATCCCCCGCGACGAGGTCGTACTTCCAGCGACCTTCGCGCTGCAGGAGCGGGACGGTGGAGTACGGCACGGTATAGCGCTGCTGGGTGCCGTCTTTCTCTTCGACCGTGACTTCCAGGTCACCGCTTGAGGAGGTCGGGTTAAGATCGGTAATGGCAAATGCGCCAGGCTGGACGTAGCTTTGATAGATAACGTAGCCGTTCTGGCGAACCACCACTTTGGCGGGCGTACGGGCGATCCCGCGCACGGTCGGCGCGTAGCCCTGCAGGCTGTCCGGGTACATGCTGTCAGACGAGAAAAGCCGTCCGCCGCGAAAACCCATGCTGTCGAAGACGTCATTCCCGGTATTGCTGTCGCCCAGCACCAGTTCGCTTTTAAGCGGGATGACGGTGCGCTGCGCCCAGGTGCCAATATTCTGCCACTCGCTGTGCCGCTGCCCGTTATTCTGCGTGTACCGCCATGCGCCGTTGTTACGTAAACGCCAGGCGCCATAGTTCAACCCGCTCTGCAGGTTAAGGTAATAGCTGTCGTCTTCGCTTCCCCGGTTACCGGTGAAGCTGTAGTTTACCAGCGCGGCGGGAATGCCTTCATCCCACTGTTCGGGCGGAATGTAGCCCCGGGCGCTGTTTTGCAACGCCACCTGAGGCAGGCTGACGTCCAGACGCTGTGAGGCAAAGTTGAAAGCCGTTTCGCTGCCGGGTATGGCCGTGGTCAACGGAACACAGGTGTCGCCCTGCACCTTAGCCAGCTCGGGAAACGCCGCGATGTTGACGCCAAAGCGATCGAGCATCGCGCGCGTAATGCACGCCGATAAACCGCCCGCTACCGGCGGCGTGTTCTCGGCCTGCTCGAAACGCACGTCCTGGGTACCGATAAACTCATCGTTACGCCAGATATCCACACGATAAACGCCGGGTGCCTGCTGGTGTCCTTGTTCAAAACGCGACAAATCCGCCACGCTGGCGGCGTCGTCGGACAAGAAGGCCGGGTTGAAGTAGCTTTCGCTCCAGCCAGCCTGCGGCCAGAGCGCAGCCATCAGCGCCAGCGCAACCGGGCAGTAACGTCCCTGGTGGTTTTTCATCGCCCTGACTCTGCTCACAGGTTAACGCTGCGCGCCGGGGTGATGGCACCGTAGTCATTCACGCTCTGCCAGGAGAGCGTACCGCTGGCACCGGCTGGCAGCACCTGCTGAGCCGAGCTTTTCGGCGCAACCATCAGGTTTTCCAGCGTCTGCCCGCCCAGCTTCAGATTGACGAGGGTGATGTAATACGGGGAAGCGTTGCTGACTTTGAGATGGCTGCCCGCGCGCTCAAACCGCAGCTGGGAAAGCGCCTCTTCCGGCTGCATCGCCAGGTTGTTCGGGCGCACAAACAGCTTGATGCGTGAGAGGATCGCCAGCTGCAGCACGTTATTGTTTTCCGTTTTCGCTTTGTTCACCGATGGGATCGCCTTCACGTTCATGTAAAAAAGCGATTCGCGATCGGCAGGCAGCGCCGGCCCGGCGTAAATAATACGCAGCGTGTTTTCACTGTTCGGCTCGCTGACAAACAGGGGCGGAGTGACGGCAAAGGTTTTTTCTTTTTGCCCGCTCGCATTTTCGATCCACGCGTTAATTAAATAGCGTTCCTGTTTGTTGCTGTTGGTGATCGCCAGCGACGTTTGCTTTGCCTCTGCGGGATAAATAACGCGCGTGGCCCCCAGCGCAATACCGCCTGAAGCATTTGCGCAGGCAGAAACCATCATCAAAATAAACGATAAAAAAAGTCCTGGTTTAATTAGGGTATTCATCACAACCGTACCTTTAATAATGAGTTCGCAGGTGTTATGGATAAATCAACGTAAACCAGACATCCGACTGAATTTTGCCTGGCTCGAGGTGTTCGGAAATAGCCCGATAGCGGGCGCTAAAATGGAACGCGAGCTCGCGGGTATCGATCGGCAGCCAGCTGACGGCCGTGGCGTTTGGGATAATCTGACGCTGCTGTTCGTCAAAGAGCGCCAGCCCCACGCCGCTGCTGACAGGCGTTTCACCTGGCCGCGATGTCGCCAGAAAGACCTGCGGATCTTCCGCGGGCGTCACGCCCTGAAACTGGATCCCCACGGTGCGCGAAACATCAACGCTGCAGTCCAGCAGCCGCACGGTAAAAGGCACGTTAACCGTGGAAAAACTGCCCACACCGGAAAATGAATTGGTTCGGTACTGCCCCATGTCGATGCGCATATTCTGGCTGTCGGGCGCCACGGCGCAGCCGCCGTTCACCAGTTCACCCCGGAGATGAACCTTGCCACCTTCGATCACCACGGTATGCGCCGATGCCGGACAAGCCATCGCAAGGGTTAACAGCAGTAGTGTTCCAGTCCTTGTCATCCTTCGTTCCTGGCATTTGCGTATGACGGGCCTCGTCCGTGAGGCCTGAACATCCCTGTGCGGAGGAATTACTCGTATTTCATTACGAAGGTGGCGTCAGCGTTCGCCTGGCCTGGCTCAGTGGTGGCAGCCGTTGATTTGTAACGTGCGGTGAACTTCAGGGTGTTCGTCCCTTCGATCAGCGTCTGCGCAGCAGAGAAGGTCGCACCGTCTGGGGTCAGAACGCTGGATTTGCTGTCGAGGATCTCGATACCCACGCCTTTCGCGGTGTTGTCGTTGCTGCCGGAGGTCACGGCCAGCAGGGTTTTGTCGGTTGGGTCGATCTGACCGGTGAACGCAACAGCGGCAGTTTTGGCAACCAGCGGATCACAATCATTCAGTTCAATGTTGAATGGAATATTAGAGGTGGTGTCGCCCACTTTGGTAAATTTCGCGGTACGATACTGGCCCAGATTAACGGTCTGCTCGGAAGAATCAGTATTTACTGCACAAGCCGCATTAACCAGTTCACCTTTAAAATGTACGGTACCGCCATTTACGTAAACCGGCGCAGCAGGAGCTGCTGCATTTGCGGCACCTGCAACCAGGGCCAAAGTAGCAATAACAGTAGAAGCAATGCTGCTGAGTTTCATGTCTATTCCTTTAAAATGTAAATAACCCTTCCCGCGAATAATCGGGAATAAGAAATACGTTCAATTGATTAATTGAACGCTTATTTCGGAGGAGACAAAGTAGCCTGGGAAGGAATATTCCGTCAAGGTATTAAAGGCGGATTCAACTCCGAAGTGCAACGCTAAGTCGCCTTTCTTAGCTCTGCAAACACCACGGAGGGTTGTCTGAACCCAAGACACTTGCGTGGTCTGCTGTTCAGGGTCCCCTGATACCTAGCCAAGTCCTCTTCTGACACCGTGCGCAGGTCTGTCCCCTTACGGATAAACTGCCGCAGAAGCCCGTTTGTGTTCTCATTTAACCCTCGCTCATACGAGGCGTAGGGATGCGCGAAGTACATATCTGCTTCCAGCGCCTTTGCGATTGCCTTGTGTTCACTGAACTCGAGACCGTTATCGAAGGTTATCGTGTGGCACACATCACGGTAATCGCTCAGTAACGAGATAATCGCATTGCTGACCTCGGGGTATGAAGCCCAACCGTACGAAAACGTACGCTAAGTACGTTTTTTAACCAAGGCGTCGTTTTTTATTCTCATAGCAAAGGCGACTATAAAGGCCATTCATCGCTTGCCACGGTGTTTCAGGGAACAGGCGGTAGAAATTTTCCCAGAAGCACTGGGTACAGGAAGGATTATTCCCGGCGACGAAGTCAGCAAAAACAGACGGATATGAAAAGTTATTCTGACGGGCTACGGCCTTCAGAGCCTGTTTAACCATTTTAGTGTGAGCGAGCTGATGCTCAGTGGAATGTGGCATGGGAGTACTCTGCTGAAATAAGACCCTGGGATGCCATATTCTGCCACACTTCGATTTGCAGCCGCCAGGCTGCTTAGTTCTTGCCCTGCACACGGCGCGGGAAGACGGCCTGGTGGTGTCGGAGTCGCAGGAAAATCTGTTTATCAGCCGCTGGTTTGCGCAGGCGAAAAAACAGCGCCGGTTCTCGCGTGACGTGGCCACCGATATTGACTGGGTAATTCGTGAGGGCCGTACGCTCGGCGTTCGTGCGCGGCTGCGCCATAAGCTGGATTATCTCTGGCGCAGCTGTACAGGCGAACTGTCAGAGCAGAACGATCTTTTTCGCCTGACCTACGCGCTGGAGCTGGCGAAGCAGTACGACTGGGTGTATCACGTCCTCAGCGACAGTGACTGGAGCGGCCGGCGTCAGATTCAGCCGACGGCGTCGGTAAACAGCATCTTTCTGCTGAAAAGCGCGCTGGAAATCGGTTTTAATGATGACGGGACGCAGGTTATGCCGGTTCCGGCCAGAATTGGCGGGCGCGCTGAGGGGCTGAATGCGCTGCTGAAAACCTGTGGCTGGGAGGCCGTCAGCAACGACGACCAGTGGATACTGATGACTATCCGCACAGGCTGAAATGCACCGGATTTTAATCAGTTATTCTGTACACCTCTCTCCCTGATACTTTTGTCTCCCTGATTTCCGGAGCGGTTCAGTTACGTTGCTCCCGAAACCCCAAATCCAATCTTCTCTCCACACCGCAACCTACAACTTTGCAGTGAGCAGGATTTACCCTGCTTTTCGTTTATTGCGCTTTTCGTTTATTTCGTATAACCTCAGTTATAACAGTTGCCGTCATATCAAAACCGAAACCGTAAAACCGTAAAACC
>NZ_JAWNFK010000026.1:0-3386 GCF_034107965.1 Enterobacter sp. 61D5 | reverse complement strand
AACCGTAAAACCGTAAAACCGAAACCGTAAAACCGAAACCTAAACAATTGGAATACTAAACAATGACAAACTCAATTCTTGATAGCCTTAGCCTTCCGGCTAAAGGGGAGATTGAGGCAGCTGTACGTGGACAAAGGGAGCTTGCCGCCTACCTCTCCACAAAAATGGAAACACAGAAAATTTCGATTCAGGATGCAGATAACATAACTCATCAAATCGAACTACCTACGTCTTCACTGACGTTGCTTATGTCGATTTTGGGTGAACTGGCACTTGGTAACGCGGTGCAAGTCGTTCCTGTGCATGCTGAATTGACCACGCAGGAAGCCGCCAATATTCTGAATGTTTCACGCCCTCATATGGTGAAACTGCTGGAAGATGGGAAGCTGCCTTTTCATAAAACAGGTCGCCATCGCCGCGTGCTTTTCGCCGATTTGATGAAGTACAAGGATCAGCGAGATAGCGATAGCAATAAAGCTATGCAGGAGTTGGCAGATCTAAGCCAAGAGCTTGGACTTTACTAATGAACCACACACCTTATCCTGTAGTTTTAGATGCTTGCGTACTGTACCCGTCATTTCTACGGGATTTACTGATTCGATTGGGGCTGACCGGATTGTACCAACCAAAATGGTCAGCCAGTATCGAAAATGAGTGGCAACGTAACCTGTTAGCAAACAGAACGGATGTAACTGAAGATCAAATTAAACGCACTGCCACGCTAATGAATAAAGCCATTCCTGATGCGTTGGTCACCGGCTTTGAGCCTCTGATTGATAGCATTGATTTACCTGATGTAGATGATCGGCATGTTGCCGCAGCTGCTGTCCGTAGCAATGCTGAAATCATTGTGACGTTGAATCTTAAAGATTTTCCGGCACCTGCTCTTGATGCCTTTGGTATCGAAGTGTTGCATCCTGACGATTTTGTTATGGATTTATTTGATTTAAATAGAGCACTTGTGCTTTCGGCCGTAACTACGCAGCGCAGTAGTTTACGGAAACCGCCCGTGTCGGTTGATGAATATTTAGAAGCGTTGCTAAGGCAAGGTATGGCGCAAACCGTAAAAGAATTAAGCAAATACCGCATGCTGATTTAGGGCGCTAAGTAGCCGATAAAGCTACTGGCTATAGCTTGAGCTCGAAAAAATCCGGGGCGAAATATTGGCCGCGCTCATTCAAGCGGCCATAGCTGACAAGGTACTCCTGGGCATCGCTTAAGCTGGTTGGACGGTCGAACTCGAACCTGAAACAATCCCAATCAATATCTACGGCCTAACCAATAATCACCCCAGCATTCCATTGGACGCTGGAAGAACACTCATCCTCCTGGCGTCCAGTACGGAGGGAGTTTAGAAATCGGAAAACGGCTGTTACTGTTCCGCTGAGCCTCAAATCTCAGTTTCCATTCCTTAAGGGGACTGTGGCAGGGTGGTTCGGTCCCCTTCCTGAACCTTATTTACCTCTCCTGAGTTCCGAAAAATGTCTGTTCCGTTCATCCGGAAAGACCGCATCACCTGCAGGCACGGTTTTGCGACGCGTGCAGGTCACAATCAAATGGACGTTGCCTGTGCTCATGAAGGCGTCCCCGCGCTGTGGTCGTTCCAGACGGTCACCCTGGCCAGATGTTCCGCCACCTCCTGTCCCGTGTAGCCGGCCAGGATCGCCAGCGCCCGAGCGCCCGCGTCACGGGACAGCGGACTGCTGAACCCGAATGCGTCCGTCATCAGGAGCCACTGCAGACGGTCCGTCCAGCGCTCGTCGGGTTTGCGGACCGGTGAAAACACAATCTCCGTTAGTTGTTCGCGGTTGCAGTACAGCTGTCGCTGCTCCAGTTCATCCAGCAGGCCGTTCAGTTCGCGCCGGTCAGCGTCTTCCTGACTCATCTGCGGCCAGCGTATGCGGTGCCACTGCAGCTCCTGCGTCTGGCTGCCGGTGAACCCCGCGCGGGCCAGCAGGTCGGTCAGTGCAGCCTCCGTGTCTTCCTCATACCCGGCAGCAGTGAGCGGGTCCGCATCGCGCAGAACGTGCAGCAGGCGCGCCGGTGCCGGCAGCGGCCGCAGGGACGCTTCAGGCCTGACCACGGCCATGCGAATATTCTCAGTCAGGCCGGTGATCCCCTGCGCCTGAAGTGCGGCGTCTAGCTGGCGGTACCAGGTATCCGTCCTGTCCGCCGGCGCGGTAAGGGGGCCGTTTGGATATCGAAAATTATTGTACGTTAAGGCTTATTTTTGACCTGTTATTCCTCAATAAGATCATAAACAAGACCGCCATCATCGACTGTGTGCATGTGATTCAGCTCCCTTAAATTTCCGTCAGATAAATACAGAACCCGGTCTGCAGAGGCTATCGTTTCCTGGCGATGGGCAATCAGCAAGACCGGGAGTCGCAGCTGTCGTAATGTCTGACTTATCTGGATTTCACTTTCAACATCAAGATGGCTGGTCGCTTCATCCAGTAATAAAAATCCTGGTTTCTTGTATAACGCCCTTGCCAACAGAATGCGCTGCTTTTGCCCTCCGGAAAGCCCTCCACCAGTTTCACCAATTAATGTCTGATATCCCATCGGCATTGCCTTGATGTCGCTGTCGATGAGCGCCAGCTGGGCACAATGGATCATTCGCTTATTATTGCGGTCCTCACTGAAGAAAATGATGTTATCTGCAATGGATCCCCTGAAAAGATGGTCATCCTGCAGCACTGTACCGATTCGCCGGCGTACCTGAAAATAATCCGGGTGCGCTTGCGGTATGCCAAATGTTCTGATCGTTCCTTCATCAGGGATATGGATCCCCAGGATAAGTTTTACCAGCGTTGATTTTCCGCATCCCGATTTACCGGTAATGGCTACCACTTCTCCAGGATGCAGAGTCAGCGATACCCCCTGGAGTATTGGTGAGTTGCTCCCCTTGTGACTGAATATTATGTGTTTAAGGGATAACGGGAGGTGGGTATCTTCGGACACTGCTCCACGAAAAAAGAAGGAATGGCAGAAGTCCTACTGTCTTCCTGTACGGGCTGTTGCTGATGGTCTTCTGTCGGGGTCAACACAATATCAGCCAGACGCTCGTTATAGACATCAAGCATGCGCCAGGCAAAAAACTTATTGGTCAGGCTGCTTATACTCGAAGAAAAATGCATCTGATAAGACATATAGGCAACCAGCATACCGACAGTAAAGGTGCCGTTCAGAACTTCACCGGCACCTTTCCACAAAATAACTACTGAAACCACACTGCCGGTCAGGGGGTGAGCAATGTCATAACACATCAGAAGACGGCTCTGGCGTAGCTGCGTATTTCTGCGCGTGACATTGAGATTCAGCCAGGCGGCTTCTCGGTGTGCGGTCACCCCGTTTATTCTCAGGGGTAGAGTCTTAGTGCGTGG
>NZ_JAWNFK010000025.1:127532-127783 GCF_034107965.1 Enterobacter sp. 61D5 | reverse complement strand
GTTTATGGATGAACCCACCGGCGGGCTGGACGTCTCCGTGCAGGCGCGCCTGCTCGACCTGCTGCGCGGTCTGGTGGTGGAGCTGAACCTCGCGGTGGTGATTGTCACCCACGATCTGGGCGTTGCGCGCCTGCTGGCGGACCGTCTGCTGGTAATGAAGCAGGGTCAGGTGGTGGAAAGTGGGTTAACCGACCGGGTGCTCGACGATCCGCACCATCCGTACACCCAGCTGCTGGTGTCGTCCGTATTGC
>NZ_JAWNFK010000025.1:127370-127496 GCF_034107965.1 Enterobacter sp. 61D5 | reverse complement strand
CTGCCGGACGAAGGCCATATCCGCATTCGCCACAACGATGAATGGGTCGATCTGGTGCAGGCCCCCGCGCGTAAAGTGCTTGAAGTGCGCCGCACGACGATCGGCTGGGTCAGCCAGTTTCTGCGG